>JANJSW010000044.1 GCA_024711415.1 Thermomonas sp.
CCTGCCCGACGCCAGCGGCTTCGAGGTCTGCCGCCGGCTGCGCGAACACCACGCGCTGCCGGTGATCTTCCTGACCGCGCGCAGCGACGAGATCGACCGCGTGCTGGGACTGGAGCTGGGCGCCGACGACTACATGGCCAAGCCCTTTTCGCCGCGCGAGCTGGTGGCGCGGGTGCGCGCGCGGCTGCGCCGGCACGAAGGCGGGCAGGCGCGCCAGCGCGGCCGGTTCGAGATCGACAGCGAGGCCCACCGCATCCGCTACGCCGGCCACTGGCTGGAGCTGACTCGCTACGAACACGCGCTGCTGGCCGAACTGCTGCGTCGCCCCGGCGCCATCCTCGCCCGCGCGCAGCTGCTGGACCGGGTGTGGGCCGATGCGCTGGAATCCGGCGAGCGCACCGTCGATACCCACGTGAAGACCCTGCGCGCCAAACTGCGCGCGCTGGACCCGGCGCGCGACCCGATCCGCACCCATCGCGGGCTGGGCTACTCCATCGAGGTGGACTGAACGCCGGTGAAGATCGCGCTGCGCGTGCTGCTGGGTTATTTCGTCATCGTCGCGCTGGCGGCGCTGCTGCTGGGCAACGTGTTCCTGCAGCAGGTCAAACCCGGCGTGCGCCAGGCGATGGAGGACACCCTGGCCGATACCGCCAACGTGCTGGCGGAGCTGGCCAGCGACGACCTGCTGGCCGGCCGCATCGCCAACGGCCGCTTCGCGGCGCGGGTGCGGGCGATGACCGGGCGCGAGCTGGACGCCGAGATCTGGGGCCAGGCCAAGCGCCGCGCCAGCTACCGGGTGACCATCACCGACGCGCGCGGGATCGTGGTGTTCGATTCCGCCGGGCGCGAGGTGGGCCGCGACAACTCGCGCTGGAACGACGTCTACCGCACCCTGCGCGGGCAGTACGGCGCCCGCTCCACCCGCGACGATCCGGACGACGAAGCCAGCACGGTGATGTACGTGGCCGCGCCGATCCACGATGCGGCCGGCGGGATCGCCGGCGTGCTCACCGTGTCCAAGCCGAACCGCAGCATCCAGCCGTTCATCGAGCGCAGCCAGAACACCATCCTGCGCTGGGGCTGGGTGCTGCTGGGCAGCGCGCTGCTGGTGGGCGGGCTGGCGGCGTGGTGGCTGTCGCGCCAGCTGGCCGCGCTGCGCCGTTATGCCGACGCGGTGGCGCGCGGTGAACGCGCGTCGCTGCCGGACGCCGCCGGCGAATTCGCCGACCTCGGCCGCGCACTGGAGAGCATGCGCCGGCAGCTGGAAGGCAAGCAGTACGTCGAGCGCTACGTGCACGCGCTGACCCACGAACTGAAAAGCCCGCTGGCGGCGATCCGCGGCGCGGCCGAACTGCTGGAAGGGCCGCTGCCGGAGGCCGACCGCGCGCGCTTCGTCGCCAGCATCGACACGCAGGGCCGGCGGATGGCGGCGATGGTGGACCGGCTGCTGGCGCTGGCCGCGCTGGAGCATCGCGAAGGCCTGGACGCGCCGCTGCCGCTGGACTTGGCCGCGCTGGCGGGCGATGCGCTCGATGACGCGGCAGCGCGCGCGCAGGCGCGCGGCGTGCAGGTGCGCCTGCAGGCGGACGATGCGCTGCCGGCGGTCAGCGGCGATGCGTTCCTGCTGCGCCAGCTGCTGGCCAACCTGGTCGACAACGCCATCGATTTTTCCCCGGCCGGCGGCGTGGTGGAGCTGCGCCTGCAGGCGCAGCCCGATGGCCTGCGCATCGAGGTGGGCGATCGCGGGCCCGGTATCCCCGACTTCGCGCTGGAGCGGGTGTTCGAGCGCTTCTACTCGCTGCCGCGTCCGGACGGCAGCGCCCGCGGCACCGGCCTGGGCCTCAACTTCGTCGCCGAGATCGCCAAGCTGCACGGCGGCACGGTGAGCCTGGTCAATCGCGACGGCGGTGGCGCCGTCGCCGTCGTCGTGCTCCCCGTCGGCTAGGCGCGCTTCACGCCCGCCTCATCGCCGCGCCATCGTCGCCTCGAACCGCCGCGCCAGGCTGTCGCCATCTTCCGATGGAGCAAGACGATGCGACTGGCATTCAAGGCGGGGATGGTGGTGCTGCTGACCCTGGCGATCCTCATCCCGCTGCAGTTGATCCGCGGCACCATCCATGAGCGCCAGCTGTACCGCGAGCAGGCGGTGCGCGACATCGGCGCCAGCTTCGGCGCGCGCCAGACCCTCGCCGGGCCGGTACTGGTGGTGCCCTACGAGGAGCGCGCGGTCGAGGTGACCAGCGACGAGAACGGCAACGAGCGCCGCACCCTGCGGCGGAAAAGCGGACAGTGGACGTTCTTCCCGGAAACCCTGTCGATCGACGGCGAGCTCAAGCCGGACGTGCGCCGGCGCGGGCTGCACGAGGTGCGCGTGTACCAGTGGGACGGCAAGGCGCTGGCGCGCTTCGACGCGGTGGTGCCGGCCGATGCCGAGGGCGTGCAGCGCCGCATCGGCCAGCCGTGGCTGAGCCTGGGGATCGCCGATGTCGGCGGCCTGCACGGCACGCCGCGGATCAGCGTGGATGGCGCGGCGGTGGCGGTGGCGCAGGGCCTCGGCCATGCCGACGGCCCCGGTGTGCATGCGCGGTTGCCGGCCCCCGCGGCGGGTAGCCGGCTGCGGCTGACAGTGCGCGCGGACCTGTCGCTGCGCGGCACCGAATCGTTCGCGATGCTGCCGTTGGGCGAGGCCAACGACCTGCGCCTGCGTTCGCGCTGGCGCAGCCCGAAGTTCGAGGGCCGCTCGCCGCAGCACGATATCGACGCCAACGGTTTCCGCGCGCGCTGGCAGATCGCCGCGGTGGCGAGCAACGCGCAGCGGCGCTACCTGCAGTCGCCGGTGCTGGCGCCGGAACCGGGCGACGCCGGTGGCGCACGCCCGGCGCTGGCGGGTGTGATGCCGTGGACGCCGCCGGGCGATGCGGTCAGCGTGGCGCTGATCGACCCGGTCAACCCGTACCTGCAGGCAGACCGGGCCAGCAAGTACGGCCTGCTGTTCGTGCTGCTGACCTTCGTCGGCTTCTTCATGTTCGAGCTGATCAAGCGGGTGCGCGTGCATCCCATCCAGTACCTGCTGGTGGGCATGGCCATCGCGATCTTCTTCCTGCTGCTGCTGAGCCTGAGCGAGCACCTCGACTTCGGCCTGTCCTACCTGCTGGCGGCCGCCGCCTGCATCGGTTTGATCGGGTTCTACCTGTCGGCGGTGCTGCGCAGCCGCGCACGCGGGCTGGGCTTCGCGGTGATGCTGGGCGCGCTGTACGCGGCCCTGTACGGGCTGCTGCTGTCGGAAGACAACGCGCTGGCGCTGGGCGCGGGGCTGCTGTTCGCGATCCTGGCGGCGATCATGGTGGCGACCCGGCGGGTGGACTGGTACCAGCTGTCCGGCCGCGAGGAGGGTGGGCTGCGCTGAAACCGTGCGTGCCGGAACCCGGCGGGGCGCGCGGAACGTGCGCCCCGTCACGGGCACAGGCCGCGGGCATGACCAAAGGCCCGGGTGCCGAGGCCGGGACGCTGGCTAGACTCGGGTCTTTGCCGCAGTTCCCCGGGGATGACGATGAAGCGATTGGTGTTGACGGCCGCCTTGCTGGTGGCCGCGTTGGGCAGCGCGCAGGCGCAGGAAAAGGTCGACCTGGACGTGACCTCGCAGATCCGCCAGGAGGCGTTCCAGCGCTCGCAGGTGATGGCGACGCTGAACCATCTGACCGACGTGATCGGGCCGCGCCTGACCAATTCGCCGTCGATGGCGAAGGCCAACCAGTGGACGCGCTCGCGGTTCACCGAATGGGGCCTGGCCAACGTGCATGACGAGGCGGTGGAGGACATCGGCCGCGGCTGGGCGTTCACCGACGCCAGCATGGAGATGCTGTCCCCGCGCGCGATGCCGCTGCACGCGCTGCCCAAGGCGTGGACGCCCGGCACCAATGGCGCGGTCGAAGGCGAGGCGATCTTCGCCAGGATCGAGTCCAAGGCCGACCTGGAGAAGTGGAAGGGCAAGCTGAAGGGCAAGATCGTCTTCACCGACGCATTGCGCCCGTACAAGCCGAACGAGAAGTCGGACTTCAGCCGCCACGACCACGACAGCCTGGAAGAACTGCTGTCCTACCCGCTGCCCCAGGAGCGCAACGGCGATCCCGAGATGATGGCGCGCTACCGCGCGCGCATGGAGCTGGCGCCGCTGATCAACCAGTTCCTGATCGACGAGGGCGTGGCCGCCACGGTGTCGATCAGCAGCTGGAACGACGGCATCGTGCGGGTGATGGGCGGCGGTTCGCGCAAGGCCGGCGAGTCGGTCGGCGTGCCGGCGCTGGTGATGATGGCCGAGCACTACAACACGGTGATGCGCGCGCTGGAGCGCAAGGAAGCGGTGAAGCTGCGCCTCAACGTCGACGCGCGTTTCATCGACGAGGCCAACCAGCCGGGCTACAACACCATCGCCGAGATCCCCGGCACCGGCCCGCAGAAGAACGAAGTGGTGATGCTGGGCGCGCACCTGGATTCCTGGCACACCGGCTCGGGCGCCAATGACAACGGCGCCGGCGTGGCGGTGATGATGGAGGCCATGCGCATCCTCAAGGCGGTCGGCGCCAAGCCCAACCGCACCATCCGCGTCGCCCTGTGGACCGGCGAGGAGCAGGGCCTGATCGGCTCGCAGGCCTACGTGGGCAAGCACTTCGGCAAGTTCGAGGAGCCCAAGGATCCCGAGCAGAAGGCGCTGCCGGCGTTCTTCCGCCAGAGCAAGGGCAAGCTGATCCGCACCGCCGACCACGGCAGGATCTCGGCCTATTTCAACCTCGACAACGGCAGTGGCAAGATCCGCGGCATCTACGCGCAGGAAAACCTCGCGGTGGCGCCGATCTTCGAGGAATGGTTGAAGCCCTGGCATGACGTCGGCGCCACCATCGTCACCCAGCGCAACACCGGCAGCACCGACCACGTCAGCTTCGACGCGGTGGGCATCCCCGGCTTCCAGTTCGTGCAGGACCAGTTGGACTACTTCAGCCACGTCCACCACACCCACCTCGACGTGCAGGACCACGCGGTGGCCAACGACCTCAAGCAGGCCTCGGCGATCGTCGCTTCGTTCGTCTACAACACCGCGATGCGCCCGGGCAAGCTGCCGCGCAAGCCGTTCGTGGAAACGAAGTAAGCGCTTTTCCGCGTGCGATGCGAAGGGCCGGCCATGCGCCGGCCCTTTGTTTTTCCGGCGCTGCCGCTTGCGGGGAGAAAGACGATGCGCTCAGTCGAGCGCGAGCTTCAGGTTGATGCCCAGCCCCAGCATGTCTTCCGGCTCCGCCTCCAGATCCGCGCGCAGCAGCGGGCGCGACTGCAGCCAGCGCCGGTCCAGCTGCAGCAGCAGGCGGTCGCCATCGGCCTGCAGCTGCAGGCCCTGCGGTTGCTCGCTGCTGCGCGAGCGGTGCAGCAGCACCGCCAGCCGCAGCAGCGCTGCGCTGCGGCGGGCGTTGGCCAGCAGCCGGTCGGGAATCATCTCGAACGCCGATTTCGGCACGCTGCGCCGGTGCGTGCGCACCAGCGCGGCGAGGAAGCGCTGGCCCTGCTGCGAGAAGCCGGCGATGTCGGAGTTCTGCAGCACGTAGGCGCCGTGGGTGTGGTAGCCGCTGTGGGCGATGGCCAGGCCGAGCTCGTGCAGGCGCGCGGCGCGGCTGAGCATCGCGCGGTCGTCGCTGCTCAGCGCCCAGTCGCCGGCGACCTGTTCGAACAGGCCCAGCGCGGTGGCTTCGACCCGCATGGCCTGGGTTTCGTCGACGCCGTAGCGCTGCATCAGCGCGGCCACCGACACGTCGCGCGGGTCGTCGGCGCCGCCGCGTCCCAGCAGGTCGTACAGCACGCCTTCGCGCAGCGCGGCCTTGCTCACCTGCAGCCGTTCCAGCCGCAGCGCGGCGAATACCGCCTCCAGCACCAGCACGCCGCCGGCGATCACCGGGCGGCGGTCGTCGGACAGGCCGGGCAGGTCGATGTCCTCGATCCTGCTGGCCTGCAGGATGCGGTCGCGGATCTGCGCCAGCCCTTCGGGGGTGATGGAGCCCTTGGTCAGCTTCATCGCCGCGCAGATGCCGCCGATCGCCTTGTGGGTGCCGGACGTGCCGATGGCCTCGTCCCAGCCCAGCCGGCGATAGGTTGCGGCGAACTGCTGCAGTTGCGCCGACACTTCCGTGAACGCCGCGTTCCAGCGCTTGCGGGTGAGCTTGCTGCCCTCGAAGAAGCGGCGCGTGCTGGCCACGCAGCCGACCTGCAGGCTCTCGCGCTCCAGTGGGGTGAAGCCCTCGCCGATGATGCATTCGGTGGAGCCGCCGCCGATGTCGATGACCAGCCGCTTCTGGCCTTCCTGCGGCGGCTGCTCGTGGGCCACGCCCAGGTAGACCAGGCGCGCTTCCTCGCGCCCGGAGATCACGTCGATGGCATGGCCCAGCGCCGCTTCGGCCGGGGCCAGGAACGATTCCGGCGCGCGCAGTTGGCGCACGGTATGGGTGGCCACCGCGCGCACCTGCCGCGGCGGGATCTCGGCGATGCGCTGGCCGAACCGGGCCAGGCAGGCCAGCGCGCGGTCGCGCACCTCCGGTGACAGCCCGCCCAGTGCGTTCAGGCCTTCGCCCATGCGCACGGTCTCGCGCAGGCGGTCGACCACCCGCAGCTGGCCCAGCACGCGCTGCGCCACCACGATATGGAAGCTGTTCGAGCCGAGGTCGACTGCTGCCACCAGGTCGCCGTCGCGCAGCGGTGCGGGGGCGCGGGGCGGAAGTGGGCTCATGCGGTCGGAAGGGTAGGAAGGCGCATGCGTCATTATCGCCTGCGTGGCCGCCGTCAGGCGTCCAGCGCGGCCAGCAGGGTCAGCTGCGCCGAGAATGGCTCCTCGCCGGGCGCCGGCAGGCGGCGCTCGTAGCAGCCGTCGCTGCGCAGTTCCCAGGCGTTCTGGTTGTCGGCCAGGTAGTTCAGCAGGCCTTCGCGCTGCACCCGCGCGGCGACGCCGGGGTCCAGCAGCGGGAAGGCGGTTTCCACCCGCCGCAGCAGGTTGCGTTCCAGCCAGTCGGCCGACGAACAGAACAGTTCGGGCGCACCGTCGTTGCCGAACCACCAGATCCGGTGGTGTTCCAGGAAGCGGCCCACCACCGAGCGTACGCGGATGCTCTCGGAAATCCCCGGGATGCCGGGCCGCACCGCGCAGGCGCCGCGCACGATCAGGTCGATCTCCACCCCGGCCTGCGACGCCTTGTACAGCGCGCGCACCACCTCCGGTTCGTTGAGCGCGTTCATCTTGGCGACGATCCGCGCCGGCCGCCCGGCGCGCGCATGCGCGGCCTCGCGCGCGATCCGCTCCAACACCCCGGGGTGCAGGGTGAACGGCGACTGCAGCAACCGCGACAGGCTCAGCGGCGCGGCCAGCCCGGACAGCTGCTGGAAGATCAGGTGCACGTCGTTGCCGATCTCCGGATGCGCGGTCAGCAGGCCGAAGTCGGTGTAGGCCCGCGCGGTGCCGCTGTGGTAGTTGCCGGTGCCCAGGTGCACGTAGCGGCGCAGCGTGCTGCCCTCCCGGCGCACGATCAGCAGCATCTTGGCGTGGGTCTTGTAGCCCACCACGCCGTACACCACCTGCACGCCGGCATCCTGCAGGCGGTCGGCCAGGCGCAGGTTCGCCTCCTCGTCGAAGCGCGCGCGCAGTTCCACCACCACGGTCACGTCCTTGCCGTTGCGCGCGGCCTGGATCAGGTGCTCGACGATCGGCGATTCCCGGCCGGTGCGGTACAGGGTCTGCTTGATCGCCAGCACGTCCGGATCCTCGGCGGCCTGGCGGATCAGCTCCAGCACCGGGGTGAAGCCGTCGTAGGGATGATGCAGCAGCACGTCGCCCTGGCGGATCAGCTCGAACATCGCGTCCATGTCGCGCGGCACCCGCGACTGGAATGGCCGGAACTTCAGGTCCGGCCGCTGCACCATGTCGTAGACCTGCACCACCCGGTTGAGGTTGACCGGGCCGTTGATCTTGTAGACCGCGCTTTCCGACAGGTCGAAGTTGGCCAGCAGGCTGTCCACCACCGGCTGCGGGCAGCGCTCGTCGATCTCCAGCCGCACCGCGCGCAGGTAGCCGCGCCCCAGCAGTTCGTCGCGCAGCGCCAGCGCGAGGTTGTCCATGTCGTCTTCGTCGACGATCAGTTCGGAGTTGCGGGTCACCCGGAACTGGTGCGCGCCGATGACCGTCATGCCCGGGAACAGTTCGTGCACGAATGCCGACAGCACCTCGCTCAGGAACACGAAGTCGTGGAAGGCATCGCCATCGCCGTCGGCGTCGGGCAGGCGGATGATCCGCGGCAACGAGCGCGGCGCGCGCACCACCGCCAGATGGCCTTCGCGGCCGAAGGCGTCGCGGCCTTCCAGCTGCACCACCACGTTGAGCGACTTGTTGAGGATCTTGGGGAACGGATGCGCCGGGTCGAGGCCGAGCGGCGACAGCACCGGCATGATCTCTTCCTGGAAATGCGCGCGCAGCCAGCCGGCCTGTTCCGCCGTCCACTGCTCGCGCTGCAGCAGGCGGATGCCCTGCTGCGCCAGCGCCGGGCGCAGTTCCTCGTAGAAGCAGCGGTACTGCGCGTCGACCAGCGCCGCCGCGCGCTCATGGATGCGCTCCAGCAACACCGCCGGCGCCAGTCCGTCCATGCCCGCCGGCAGGTTCAGCTCCACCGCGTGGCGCACCGCGCCGCCGCGGATCTCGAAGAATTCGTCGAGGTTGGTGCAGGAGATGCACAGGTAGCGCAGCCGCTCCAGCAGCGGCACCGACGGATCCTGCGCCTGCGCCAGCACGCGGAAATTGAAGTCCAGTTGCCCCAGCTCGCGGTTGGCGTACAGCGAGGGGTCGTGCAGCGAGGGCAGGCTGGAATCGGCGGTCATGTCGGGAAGGATGCCAAAGAGTCGTGGTCGAGGCCGCGGTCGAGCACGCGCTCGGGGCCGAAGCGACAGGAGAAGGTACTGCCGATGCCGACTTCGCTGTCGATGCGCAGCTGCGCTTCGTGCAGGCCCAGTACGTGCTTGACGATGGCGAGGCCGAGGCCGGTGCCGCCGGATTCGCGCGAGCGGCTGGTGGAGACGCGGTAGAAGCGTTCGGTCAGGCGCGGCAGGTGCGTGGCCGGAATGCCGTAGCCGGAATCGCGCACCGACAGCACCGCGCCGCCGTCGCTTTCGCGGCTGAGGCGGATGCTGATGCTGCCGCCGTCGGGGGTGTAGCGCACGGCATTGCTGACCAGGTTGCCGAAGGCGCTGTGCAGCTCCTTCGACGCGCCGCGCAGGTCCACCTGCGCCAGGTCCTCGACCTGCACGCGGTGGCGGCCGCCACTCAGCGCTTCGGCTTCGCGTCGCAGGTTGGCCAGCATCGGCGCCATCGCCACGTGCTCCTCCGGCAGCTGGTCGCGCGCCTCCAGCCGCGACAGCGTCAGCAGGTCCTCGACCAGCCGGGTCATGCGCTGCGACTGCCGGCGCATTTCCGCCAGCAGCGACGCCCATTCCGGGTTGTCGTCGGCGTCCAGCATCTCCAGGTAGCCGTGGATCACCGTCAGCGGGGTACGCAGCTCATGCGAGACGTTGGCGACGAAGTCGCGGCGCATGTGTTCCAGCCGCAGCAGCTTGCTGACGTCGCGCGCCAGCAGCAGCCACAGTTCGTCGGAATAGGGGATCAGGCGCAGGCTCAGGCGGCGGCCGGGATCGACCGGCGAGGCCACGTCCTCCATCGGCTCGGCGTTGCGCCCGGCCGCCAGCCATTGCGCCATCGGCAGCGGCTGCAGCGCATCCGCCACCGGTGCGTTGTGGTGCTGCGGATAGCGCAGGCCCAGCAGCGGCGTGGCGGCCTCGTTGAACCACAGCACGCGCTGGCTGTTGCGTTCCACCAACACCACCGCGTCGGGCAGCGCCGCGGCCACCGCGCGATAGGCGCGCAGCATCTCCAGCAGCCTGCGCTTGCGCATGCGCATTTCGGTCTGGCCGCGGAACAGCAGCGCGTCCAGCGAATTCCAGGCGCCGCTGCCGCCGGCCGGCGCCGGCCGCTGGCGCGCCGCCAGCCGCCGCAGCACCCGGTGCAGCCGCCAGTAGTGCCAGGCCACCACGCCCAGCGCGGTGACGGCCAGTGCCGGCCAGGGCTGGCCCAGCAGCAGGCCCAGGGCCAGCCCGGCGAGCAGCACCAGGGCGAGTTGTCCCAGCGTGCGGAACCAGGCTTGGCGGGCTTCGGGCGACATCGGGCAAGTATCCGTGTTTGCTCCCCGGCCTGCTTGCCGGGGAGGCGGGAAGTGGGCGACGTCGCGCGCCGCCGGTCCGCCCGGGGCGCGCCGGGCTTCAGACCGCCGCGGAGAACCGGTAGCCGGCGCCGCGCACGGTCTGCACCATCGCGTCCAGCTGGTGCGGCTCCAGGGTCTTGCGCAGGCGGCGGATGTGCACGTCGACGGTGCGCTCCTCCACGTACACGCTGCCGCCCCAGACGTGGTCCAGCAGCTGGGTGCGCGAATACACGCGCTCGGCGTGGGTCATGAAGAAGTGCAGCAGGCGGTATTCGGTGGGGCCCATCTGGATCGGGTGCGAGCTGCCGTCGAGGTCGGCGAACACCCGGTGCGCGGCGCCGTCGATGCGCAGCGCACCGACCTGCACGCTGCCGTCGTCGTCGTCGTCGCGCGAGCGCCGCAGCACCGCGCGGATCCGGGCCAGCAGCTCGCGTGCCGAGAACGGCTTCACCACGTAGTCGTCGACGCCGGCTTCCAGCCCGCCGACGCGGTCGTTTTCCTCGCCGCGCGCGGTCAGCATGATGATCGGGATGTCGCGGATCAGCGCGTCGCGCCGCCAGCGCCGGGCCAATTCCAGGCCGCTGGTGCCGGGCAGCATCCAGTCCAGCAGGATCAGGTCCGGCACCCGTTCGGCGATGCGCTCCTGCGCTTCGCGGGCGTCGGCGGCCAGCAGCGGCGCGTAGTCGCCCTTGCGCAGGGCATAGGCCAGCATGTCGCGGATCGCGGGCTCGTCTTCGACAATCAGGATGTGCTTTTGCATGTCGTCCGATGGTCGCGCCGCGGTGGGGCGCACGCCATCATTACACGACGGTTTGGTGACAGTTTCGTGACCCTGTCACCTGCCGCTGCGCACCCCGAAACCCAGCCGTCCGCCGCTGGCCTCCTCGTCGTGGACGCCCTGCCGGCGCAGCTCCAGCACGGTCGGGGTGATCGCCGCGATGCGCGCGTCGATGCGGGCGCGGGCGTAGTAGTCCAGGTCGTCGCGCTTCTTGAGGTTGTTGAGCTGTACCAGCGCCTGCTCCGGGCGGCCGGACAGGTAGGCCGCCTCGGCCCAGGCCTCGCCGGCGCGCACCGGTTCGCCGGCGATCTCGTTGGCGCGTGCATAGGCCTGCTGGAACGGCAGGTCGTCGCCGGCGCCGCCCAGCAGGGGGCGCAGTACGGCGACCGCACGGATGCCGGCTTCGCGGGTGTTGCGCTCGCCCAGCAGCCGTGCATAGCCCAGCGCCAGCGCGCGGTGGGTCGGCATCCGCGCCAGCAGCGCCTCGAAGCGGCGGTCGGCGTCCAGCGCATGGCCGCTGCGCGCCTCGGATTCGCCCAGCGCGATCTGCACCCACAGGTTGTCCGGTCGCGCCTGCGCCAGCGGGCCCAGTTCCTGCAAGGCCTGCGCATGCTGGCCGGCCTGCTGGTGGGCGAATGCCAGTCCGTAGCGGCGCGCCTCGTCCAGCGGCGCCTTGGCGCGCATCTGCTGGTATTCGCGGATCGCCTGCGCCGGCGTCGGCGCGCTGAGTACGCGCAGGCGCTCGCGCGCCCAATCGAAGTCGCCGGTGCTGCCCTGGCCCTGGCGGCTGCGCGCGCTGGTGGCGATGCGCAGGCCCGGCGGCAGCAGCGGGTTGTTGCTGGGTCCCGTCGCGGCGGTATTGGCCAGCGTCGGTTCCAGCTTGGCGGCGCGTTCGCGCGCCTCGCTGATGCGCGAGAGGGTCAGCGGGTGGGTCTGCAGGTAGCCGGGCACGGCGCTGCGCTCGTCGCCCTGGTTCATCCGCACCACCGACTGCAGGGTCTGGAAGAAGTCCGCCATCGCTTCCGGGTCGTAGCCGGCGTGGGCGAGCGTGCGGATGCCGATGCGGTCGGCCTCGGCCTCGTTGTCGCGGGTGTAGTTGATCTGGCGCTGCTGCAGCACCCCCAGGCCTGTCATCAGCGCGGCCGAGGTGGCGTCGCCGCTGGACTTGCCGCCGGCCTGCTGGGCGGCCACGATCGCCCCCAGCGTGGCCAGCAGGATCGGCAGGCTTTCGCGCTGGGCCTTCTCGGCGCCGCGCAGGACGTGCTGCTGGGTGACGTGGGAGATTTCGTGCGCCAGCACGCCCGCCACCTGGTCCTCGCGGTCGGCCGCCAGCACCAGCCCCGCGTTCATGCCGATGTAGCCGCCGAGGGTGGCGAAGGCGTTGATCTGGCGGTCGCGCAGCATGAAGAAGGTGAAGCTCTGCTGCGGCCGGTCGCTGGCGCCGGAGAGACGCTGGCCGACGTCGTCCAGCCAGCCGTCCAGCAGCGGGTCGTCCAGCACGTAGCCGGCGTGGCGCAGCTGCGCCAGCACCATCGCGCCGTATTCGGCCTGGCGGGCGGGCGAGAGCATGCTGCCGGCCGAGGAGCCGATGTCCGGCAGGCCGCGATCCTGGGCGATGGCCGCGGCGGTGCCGGTGGCCAGCAGGCAGGCGAGCAGGGCGGTGGGCAGGCGGCGCGGGGAAGGAGTCATGCGGACAGGATGCGGGCAGGATGGCGGTTGGGCGTGAATGGGGCTTGAGCGGCTGGAAAACCGGCGTGCCGTCCCCATATTCGACCAGAATCCCGCCCACAGGTTCAGGAGACGCCATGAGCGATGCCAGCACCCCCGCCATCACCATCTACAGCACGGCGGTCTGCCCGTACTGCGTGATGGCCAAGAACTTCCTCAAGAGCAAGGGCCGCGAGTGGACCGAGGTCCGCATCGACACCGACCCGGCCGAGCGCGAAAAGATGGTCGCCCTGACCAGGCGCACCAGCGTGCCGCAGATCTTCGTCGGCGACGTCCACGTCGGCGGCTACGACGACATGATGGCGCTGCACCGCGACGGCAAGCTGGAGCCGCTGCTCGAGGGCAAGCCCGCATGAGCGGGGCCGACGACCGGGTGAAGCAGTTCACCGAGTTCCGCCAGCGCATGAACAAGCGCATCCTGGACGAACCCAACCAGGTGGTGCGGCGGTTCTTCGCGCTGGACACCCAGACCTACCAGCCCGGCGCGCTGGACGTGAAGACCAAGGAGCTGATGGGCCTGACCGCCTCGATGGTGCTGCGCTGCGACGACTGCATCAGCTACCACGTGGCCCAGTGCAAGGACGCCGGCGTCACCCGCGAGGAGATGTTCGAGGCGTTCTCGGTCGGGCTGGTGGTGGGCGGCTCCATCGTCATCCCGCACCTGCGCCGTGCGGTGGATTTCCTCGACCGGCTGGAGCAGGGCGAGGCCGAGGCCCCGGCCACCCACGACCATGGTTGAAGGCCGGCGGACATACGCCGTCGCACGGCATCTGCGATAATCGCGGGCTATCTGCCCCCACCCCCGGCATCGCGCGGCGCGCGGTGCCGGCCTGTCTGGAAACTGGAAAATGACAACGATCACGGTCATCCGCGGCGACGGCATCGGCCCGGAAATCATGGACGCCACCCTGCACGTGCTGGATGCGATGCAGCTGGGCCTTTCGTACGAATTCGCGGATGCCGGCATGGTCGCGCTGGAGAAGCATGGCGACCTGCTGCCGGCGGCGACCATGGATTCGATCCGCAAGAACAAGATCGCGCTGAAGTCGCCCCTGACCACCCCGGTGGGCGGCGGGTTCTCCTCGATCAACGTCGAACTGCGCAAGCGCTTCGACCTGTATGCCAACGTGCGTCCGGCCAAGTGCTTCCCGAACACCAAGTCGCGCTTCACCGGCGGCGTCGACCTGATCACCGTGCGCGAGAACACCGAAGGCGCCTACATCGGCGAGGGCCAGAACGTTTCCGAGGACGGCGAGACCGCGGTACTGACCCAGAAGGTCACCCGCAAGGGCTCCGAGCGCATCGTCCGCTACGCCTTCGACCTGGCCCGCAAGACCGGCCGCAAGAAGGTCACGGTGGTGCACAAGGCCAACATCCTGAAGTCCACGTCCGGCCTGTTCCTCAAGACCGCGCGTGAAGTGGCGGCGCAGTACCCCGACATCGAGTGCAACGAGATGATCGTGGACAACACCTGCATGCAGCTGGTGATGAAGCCGGAACAGTTCGACATCATCGTCACCACCAACTTGTTCGGCGACATCATCTCCGACCTGTGCGCCGGCCTGGTCGGCGGCCTGGGCCTGGCGCCCGGCGCCAACATCGGTACCGACGTGGCGATCTTCGAAGCCGTGCATGGCTCCGCCCCGGATATCGCCGGCAAGGGTGTTGCCAACCCGTGCGCGCTGCTGCTGGGCGCGGCACAGATGCTGGACCACCTCGGCAAGCCCGACCAGGCCACCCGCCTGCGCGATGCCATCATCGCCACCCTGGAAGCAAAGGATTCGCTGACCCCGGACCTGGGCGGCGAGGGCAACACGATGTCGTTCGCCAAGGCGATTGCTTCGCGCCTGTAAGCGATCCGTCGCGCGCCGCCGTCGGTGTCGCAATGACAAAGGAAAAGGGCACCTTGCGGTGCCCTTTTTCGTGTCCGGAAATGACGGGGTTCAGTTCCGCGACTGCAGCTTGCTGAGCAGGCGCAGCAGCTCCAGGTACAGCCATACCAGCGTCACCAGCAGGCCGAACGCGGCGTACCACTCCATGTACTTGGGTGCGCCATGTTCCACGCCCTGCTCGATGAAGTCGAAGTCCAGCACCAGGTTCAGCGCGGCGATCACCACCACGAAGCCGGAGAACGCGATGCCGATCAGGCTGCTGTCGTGGATGAAGCTCATGCCCTTGAAGCCGAACAGGCCCAGTCCGATCTGGACGAGGTAGAGCAGTGCGATGCCGCCGGTGGCCGCCACGACGCCGAGCTTGAAGTTCTCGGTCGCCTTGATCAGGCCGCTGCGATAGGCCAGCAGCAGCGCGGCAAGGGTGCCGAAGGTCAGGCCCACTGCCTGCATCACGATGCCCGGGAAGCGCAGTTCGAACATCGCCGACACCGCGCCGAGGAACAGCCCTTCCAGCACCGCATAGGCGGGGGCGGTGTAGGGCGACCAGGTCTTCTTGAAGATCGTCACCAGCGCGACGATGAAGCCGCCGATCGCACCGCCCCAGACGTAGGGCATCACCGCGCCGGGATTGCCGGCTGCCATCGCCGCGGAGAACTGCGCCCAGCTGAACAGCGCGCCGGCCAGCGTCAGCACCAGCAGGATGGCGGTCTTGTTGACCGCGCCGTTGAGCGTCATCGCCCCCGCATCGCCCTGCACCAGGGTGCCGCTGCCGAGGTCGAGGAAGGTGTTGTCCTTGAGTGCGGGATTGCCGCTGCGCATGGGGATCATCCTGTGCTTGGCCGGCCGGTGCCGGGATTGCCCGAGGATAGCCCGCGCGGCCAAAGGCTGCCACCGCTGGTGCGAAAGGCGGGACTCGAACCCGCACGCCATACGGCACTGGAACCTAAATCCAGGGCGTCTACCAATTCCGCCACTTTCGCGCGCCGGCATTGTAGCGGCGCCGGCTGGCGCAGCGGGCGAACCGCAGGTTCGAATCCGCGTTGGCGCATGTCGAAGCAAAAGAAAACGCCCGGCTTGTGGCCGGGCGTTTCGGGGTTTGGTGGGCCGTCAAGGATTCGAACCTTGGACCTATTGATTAAGAGTCAACTGCTCTACCAACTGAGCTAACGGCCCCGAAGAAGCGAAATTGTAGCAAACACCCGATCAACTGCAAGTACCCGCGGCCGATCGATTCATCAAAGGGTGGGGTGGCTGAAGGGACTCGAACCCTCGACAACTGGAATCACAATCCAGGACTCTAACCAACTGAGCTACAGCCACCACCGAAAACTGTCCCGCTGTTTGGCGCGCCCGGCAGGAATCGAACCTGCAACCACCGGCTTAGAAGGCCGGTGCTCTATCCGGTTGAGCTACGGGCGCCCGGGCCGGAACTCGAACCAGGCGACACCGGAATGGTCGGGGTAGAGGGATTCGAACCCCCGACATCCTGCTCCCAAAGCAGGCGCGCTACCAGACTGCGCTATACCCCGCCCGATGGAACCGATTCATTCCAGCGCCCGCCCGGTTGCTGCGATCACTGTCTTCCGAGCACGCCAGCGCAACGAAAGGCCGGGCATTGTCCGACTGCGCGCGCCGTCTGTCAACGCGTCATCGCCGGGTGGGTGGCGAGGCGGCCGGAAATCGGGGAAACTAGCAAGTTCCGCGCGGTCGTGGCCGCGCCCGGGACGCCAGTTCCGGTAACCGCATCCATCCGCACAATCCCGGGTTCGCGCGAACCCGTCCAGGAGTCATCGCATCATGCAAGTCTCGGTCGAATCCGTCGGCAACCTCGAGCGCCGCGTCATCCTCAGCCTGCCCGCCGACGCCGTCGAGGCGCAGATCGGCAGCCGCCTGCGCGAGATCGCGCAGAACGTGCGGATCAAGGGCTTCCGCCCGGGCAAGGTGCCGGCCAAGGTGGTCGAGCAGCGTTACGGCGGCCAGGTCCGCGCCGAGATCCTCGACGGCCTGTTGCGCGAGGGACTGGGCAAGGCGGTGCGCGAGAACGAACTGAACGTCGTCGGCGCGCCGCAGATGATGCCGGGCGAAGACGCCGCCGAGGGCGAGTTGAAGTACGTGGCGTCGGTGGAGCTGGCGCCCGATTTCGGCGAGCTCGACATGAGCAAGCTGGAGGTCGTCCGCCACACCGCGGAGGTCACCGATGCCGACGTCGAGCGCATGCTCGAGAACCTGCGCCAGCAGCGCGCCAGCTGGACCCAGGTCACCCGCGCCGCCAAGACCGGCGACCTGGTGAACCTGGAAACCAGCAGCATCGTCGATGGCACCCGCATGCCGGCCGAAGGCGTGGAGCGCACCAGCACCGTGCTGGGCTCGGCCGCGATCTATCCCGAGGTCGAGTCCGCCATCGCCGGCATGCAGCCGGGCGAGGAAAAGACCCTGGACGTGACCTTGCCGGCCGACTGGCATGCCGCGCAGTTCGCCGGCAAGACCATCACCTCGACCTTCAAGCTGCTCGACGTGGCCGAACAGGTGCTGCCGGAAGTCGATGCCGCGTTCATCCGCAGCTTCGGCGTCAAGAGCGGCGAGCTGGAGCAGTTCAAGGCCGATATCCGCAGCAACCTCGAGCGCGAGCTCAAGGGCGCGCTGATGAACCGCCTGCGCCGCGAAGTCGGCGAACAGCTGGCGACCGTGTACAAGGATGTCGAACTGCCGCCGCGCCTGGTCGAGAACGAAGCGCAGGCGCTGATGGCCAACGCCGCCGAGCAGGCCCGTCGCCAGGGCCAGCAGCTGGCTGCCGCGCCGGAGGCCTTCCAGGAGGCGGCGCGCAAGCGCGTGCTGGTGGCGCTGCTGGTGGGCGAAGTGGCCCGCCGCAACGAGCTGCGCCTGGAGCCGGAGCGCCTGAACGAAACCATGCGCCTGATCGCTTCCACCTACGAACAGCCGCAACAGGTCATTGATCTGTACCGCAACGATCCCCAGTTGATGCAGGGCCTGCAGAACCGCGTGATGGAAGAGCAGGTCACCGACTGGATCGCCGAGCGTGCCCGGCACACCGAAAAGGCGCTGAGCTTCCAGGAAGCGATCAACCAGTAACTTCAACAGGCGGCAACGCCGAGCGAGCAATCAATGGATCCGATCAAGAACCTCAACCTGGTGCCGATGGTGGTCGAACAGACCAGCCGCGGCGAGCGCGCGTACGACATCTATTCGCGCCTGCTGAAGGAGCGGGTGATCTTCCTGGTCGGCGGCATCGACGACCACGTGGCCAACGTGGTCGTCGCGCAGATGCTGTTCCTCGAGGCGGAGAACCCCGAGAAGGACATCAGCCTGTACATCAACTCGCCCGGTGGCATCGTCACTGCCGGCATGGCGATCTACGACACCATGCAGTACATCAAGCCGGACGTGAGCACGATCTGCGTCGGCCAGGCCTGCTCGATGGGCGCGGTGCTGCTGGCGGCGGGTGCTGCCGGCAAGCGCTACGCGCTTCCGAACTCGCGGGTCATGATCCACCAGCCGCTGGGCGGCGCCCAGGGCCAGGCCACCGACATCGACATCCAGGCGCGCGAGATCCTGGCGATGCGCGAGCGCCTGAATGAAATCCTGGCCCGCCACACCGGTCAGGTCATCGATGTGATCGCCCGCGACACCGAGCGCGACAACTTCAAGAGTGCCGAGGCCGCCCGCGACTACGGGCTGGTCGACGAAGTGCTCAGCCGGCGCCCGGAAGAGTCGATCCAGACCAGCTGAACCGAGGGGTGGGCCGTGGATTCACGGTTTCCCCCCGCCGGCCGATAACTGGCGTACAACGAAGAACCGCCCCGGCTGGGCCCGGCGGGGGCGTATGGTATTCTCGGGCCGAAGCCGCACTGCGCGGCGAGCGAGTGGCGAATGAGCGAAGACCGTCAGGGACGCAACACCGGCGACAACAGCAAGATCCTCTACTGCTCCTTCTGCGGGAAGAGCCAGCATGAGGTGCGCAAGCTGATCGCCGGGCCCAGCGTGTTCATCTGCGACGAGTGCGTTGAGCTCTGCAACGACATCATCCGCGAGGAACTCGAGGAGAAGGCGCAGTCCAGCCGCAGCTCGCTGCCCAAGCCGCGCGAGATCCTCGAGGTGCTGGACCAGTACGTGATCGGCCAGCAGCGGGCGAAGAAGACGCTGGCGGTGGCCGTCTACAACCACTACAAGCGCATCGAGAGCCGGCAGAAGAACGACGACGTCGAGCTGGCCAAGTCCAACATCCTGCTGGTCGGCCCGACCGGCTCGGGCAAGACGCTGCTGGCGGAAACGCTGGCGCGCATGCTCAACGTGCCGTTCACCATGGCCGACGCCACCACGCTGACCGAAGCCGGCTATGTCGGCGAGGACGTGGAAAACATCATCCAGAAGCTGCTGCAGAAGTGCGACTACGACGTCGAGAAGGCGCAGCACGGCATCGTCTACATCGACGAAATCGACAAGATCAGCCGCAAGTCCGAAAACCCGTCGATCACCCGCGACGTGTCCGGCGAAGGCGTGCAGCAGGCGCTGCTGAAGCTGATCGAAGGCACCCTTGCCAGCGTGCCGCCGCAGGGCGGGCGCAAGCATCCGCAGCAGGAATTCCTGCAGGTCGACACCCGCAACATCCTGTTCATTGTCGGCGGTGCGTTCGCCGGCCTGGACAAGGTGATCCAGCAGCGCTCCACCGAATCCGGCGGCATCGGCTTCGGCGCCAAGGTGAAGAGCACCGAACGCAAGGCCGACGTCGGCCAGGTGCTGGCGGGGGTCGAGCCCGAGGATCTGATCAAGTACGGGCTGATCCCCGAGTTCGTCGGCCGCCTGCCGGTGGTCGCCACGCTGGAGGAACTGGACGAGACCGCGCTGGTCAAGATCCTGACGGAGCCCAAGAAC
>JANJSW010000057.1 GCA_024711415.1 Thermomonas sp.
GTTCTACGTGGCGGACGGCACGTTGAGCTGCCAGCTGTACCAGCGCAGCGGCGACATCTTCCTTGGCGTGCCGTTCAACATCGCCAGCTCCGCGCTGCTGACCCACCTGGTGGCGCAGGTCTGCGGGCTGGGCGTGGGCGATTTCGTGCACACGCTGGGCGATGCGCACCTGTATTCGAACCACTTCGAGCAGGCGCGCGAGCAGCTCTCGCGCACGCCGCGCGCGCTGCCGGCGCTGAAGCTCAACCCCGACGTGAAAGACATCTTCGGCTTCCGCTTCGACGACATCGCCATCGAAGGCTACGACCCGCTGCCGGCGATCAAGGCGCCGGTCGCGGTTTGAGCCGGCCATGCGCGTTTCGCTGATCGCCGCGCTGGATCGCAATCACGCCATCGGCCGCGGCAACGCGCTGCCCTGGCACCTGCCCGACGACCTCAAGCGCTTCAAGGCGCTGACCCTGGGCAAGCCGGTGTTGATGGGACGCAAGACCGCGCAGTCGCTGGGCCGCGCGCTGCCCAGGCGGATCAACCTGGTGTTGACCCGCGGCGGCACGGTGCCATTCGCGGGGATGCAGGCGGTGGCCTCGCTGGAGGCGGCCATCGCGCTGGCCGCAGGCGAAGGCGAGGAGCTGTGCGTGATCGGCGGCGGCGAGGTCTATGCGCTGGCGTTGCCGTCGGCCACCCACCTGCACCTGACCCATGTCGATACCGCGGTCGAGGGCGCGGATGCGTTCTTCCCGTGCTTCGATGCGCGGCGTTGGCGCGAAACCGCGCGCCTCCACCATCCCGCGGATGCGGCCCACGCGTTCGCGTTCGACTTCGCTGACTACGAGCGCGCCTGACCTTCGGGCGGGCGGCCGCCATCGTGGCGGCGCGGGCCGTGGTTGCCATGCGGTTTGTTGCCGTGGCGCGGCGGGCGCTGCTTCGGCGCGGGCGCCGGCACGTCGCGGCCGGGCACCTGCACCAGCTGGAACTCCTCGCCGTCCAGCCGCAGCGCGGTGAGCTTGCCGCTCCACACCGCGCCGGTGTCGATGGCGTGCACGCCGTGGCCGATGAACAGGCCCAGCGTGCTCCAGTGGCCGCAGACGATCTTCAGGTCGCGCGGCGCGTGGCCGGGCACCGAGAACCAGGGATACAGGCCGGGTGGCTGGGTGCCGGGCGCGCCCTTGTGTTCGAACGCGATGCGCCCGCGCGGGCTGCAATAGCGCATGCGGGTGAAGATGTTGATGATGGCGCGGTCGCGCTCGCTGCCCTGCAGCCGCGGCGACCAGTCCGGACCGTCGCCGTACATGTTCTTCAGCAGCTTGCGGTAGCCGTCGCCGCGCAGCCGGGCCTCGATCTCGCGGGCGTGCTTCTC
The DNA here is from genome assembly GCA_024711415.1 of Thermomonas sp. Lineage (GTDB taxonomy): Bacteria > Pseudomonadota > Gammaproteobacteria > Xanthomonadales > Xanthomonadaceae > Thermomonas. The sequence goes on from JANJSW010000057.1 coordinate 1,358, forward strand.
GGCCAGCTGGGTGGTCCATTTCGGCGCCAGCCCGGCGTGCACCATCATCCAGCCCAGCTTGCGGTCCACGTGCGCCAGCTTGCGCCCGCGCAGCCACGCCAGCAGCTCCGGCGCGTCCTCGGCGAACAGCACGCCCTGCAGGTCCGGGTTGACCCGGCGCTGCTCTTCCGGGGTCCGCTCGGCCACCGCCAGCAACGACAGGTCGTGGTTGCCCAGCACCACTTCGCATTGTTCGCGCAGCGAATGCACCAGCCGCAGGGTTTCGATCGACTGCCCGCCGCGGTTGACCAGGTCGCCGCAGAACCACAGCCGGTCCGCCGCGGGGTCGAAGTTGATCTTCTCCAGCAGGCGCTGGGTGACGTCGTAGCAACCCTGCAGGTCACCGATTGCCCAGACGGCCATCTCAGTGCAGGGTGCGCGGGATGGACAGGGTGAACGCCGGGATCGGCGCGGCGAAGCGGGTGCCGTCGTCGGCCAGCACGTCGTAGCTGCCGCGCATGGTGCCGATGTCGGTCTCCAGCACCGCGCCGGAGGTGTACTCGAAACCTTCGCCCGGACGCAGCCACGGCTGCTCGCCCACCACGCCTTCTCCCACCACTTCCTTGACCTTGCCGTTGCCGTCGGTGATCAGCCAGTGGCGGCCCAGCAGGCGTGCAGGCACCTTGCCCTGGTTGCGGATGTGGATGGTGTAGGCGAACACGTAGCGGTCCTCCTCCGGCGCCGACTGGTCGTCGAGGAAGCGGGTATCGACATCGATGTCGAACTGGTAATCGTTGCTGCTCATGCGGACATTCTAGCGGGCGCGCGCGGCGCCGCGCCGGTTCCGCTCAGGCGCCGGCCAGCAGATTGGCCAGGCGCACGAAGCCGGCCACCTCGACCTGCTCGGCGCGCGCGTCCGCGCGCAGCCCGGCGGCCTCGATGGCAGCGGTGTCGGCCACGCCGTTCAGGGCATTGCGCAGGGTCTTGCGGCGCTGGCCGAAGGCGGCCCGGACGACGTTGGCGAACATTCCGCGATCCCGCACCTCGATGCGCTCCGCCGCTTTCGGTACCAGCCGCACCACTGCCGAATCCACCTTTGGCGCCGGCCGGAACGCGCCCGGCGGCACCACGAACAGCGGGGTCACCGCGCAATAGGCCTGCAGCATCACGCTCAGACGGCCATAGACCTTGCTGCCGGGGCCGGCGGCCATGCGTTCGACGACTTCCTTCTGCAGCATGAAGTGCATGTCGCGGATCGCCGCGGCGTGGTCCAGCGCGTGGAACAGGATCGGCGAGCTGAGGTTGTAGGGCAGGTTGCCGACCAGCCGGATCTGGCCGCCGCCGTCGCCGCGCTGCGCGGCCAGCGCGCTGAAATCCACGCCCAGCACGTCGCCCTCGATCAGGTGCAGGTTGCCGTGCTCGCGCGCGGCGGCCTGCAGCGGCGCGTGCAGGTCGCGGTCGAACTCGATGGCGGTGACCTCGCCGTGCTTCTTCAGCAGCGGGAAGGTCAGCGCGCCCTGGCCGGGGCCGATCTCGACGATCACGTCGCCCGGGTGCGGATCGATCGCCTGCACGATCTTCTCGATCACGCCTTTCTCGTGCAGGAAGTTCTGGCCCAGATGCTTCTTGGCCGGTTCGGTGAAGCCGGTGTTCATAACAATCGGGTTCCCAGCGGCACGTCGCGGTCCGGTACGCACAGCGCCACCGCGCCGTCGGCGTCGTGGAAACCGGTGACCAGGCATTCGGACATCAGCGGGCCGATCTGTTTGTTGGGGAAGTTGACCACCGCGACCACCAGTCTTCCGACCAGCTCCTCGGGGCGGTAGTGCACGGTGACCTGCGCACTGGACTTGCGTACGCCCAGTTCGGGGCCGAAGTCGACCCGCAGCACATAGGCCGGCTTGCGCGCCTGCGGGAACGGTTCCGCGGCAAGCACGCGGCCGACGCGCAGCTCGACCTTCAGGAAGTCGTCGAAGCCGATGGTTTCCATCACGCGTCCGCGCGCCGCGCCGCCAGCTGCGTGCAGCAGCGGATGGCCGCGAACAAGCTGGAAGGATCGGCCTTGCCGGTGCCGGCAAGGTCGAGCGCGGTGCCGTGGTCCACCGCCACCCGCGGGTAGGGCAGGCCGAGGGTGATGTTCACGGCATTGGCGAAGTCGGCATGCTTGAGCACCGGCAGGCCCTGGTCGTGGTACATCGCCAGCACCGCGTCGAAGGCGCGCAGCTTGCCGGGCAGGAAGGCGGTGTCGGCCGGCAGCGGGCCGGCCAGATCCAGGCCCTCGGCACGCAGGCGCTCCAGCGTGGGAATGATGACGTCCAGTTCTTCGCGCCCCAGGTGGCCGTCTTCGCCCGCGTGCGGATTGAGGCCGAGCACGGCGATGGTGGGTGCGGCGATGCCGAACTGCAGGCGCAGGGCCGCATCGACGATTCGCAGGGTGCGTTCCAGCGCGCCCGGGGTGATCCGGTCGGCCACCTCGCGCAGCGGCAGGTGCACCGTCTGCAGCGCCACCCGCATGGTCGGATTGGCCAGCATCATCACCACGTCGCAGCCGGCGTGCTTGGCCAGCAGGCCGGTGGTGCCGGTGTAGGGAATGCCGCCCTGATTGATGACCGCCTTGTGCACCGGGCCGGTCACCATGCCGTGCAAGCGGCCGTCGAGGCAGGCCTGCGCGGCGCCGGTCAGCGCGGCGATGACCGACACCGCATTGGCCGGCTCGGGGGTGCCGGACGCGGCCGCGCGCGGATGCGGGATGTCCACGATCTCCAGGCTGCGCGGCATCGCCGGGGCTTCACCGGCACGATGCAGGGCGAGCGGCAGCGACAGCGCGGCGGCGGCGCGATGCAGGCTGGCGGCGTCGCCGAACACGACCAGGTCGGCGTCCCAGTCGCGCTGGGCGGCGTGCACGACGAGCTCCGGGCCGATGCCCGCGGGCTCGCCGGGAACCAGCGCTAGCAGCGGGCGCATGGATGCCTCAGAAGACTGCGCGGCTGCCCTCGGGGCGCTCGACCGGGGTCATCTTGGGCTTTTCCTTCTCGGTTTCCGGCAACTCGGGCTGGGTGGACTTGCCCTGCTCGTTGCGCACGTCGACGTAGGCTTCGCCGCGCGTCTCGCGCAGGAAGCGGTTCCATTCCTCTTCCAGCTTGCGGCGGCCGATGGTCTCGCGCACCTGCGCGCGCAGGTTCTCGTCGCCGGCGGCGATCTCGCGGCTGGCGTTGCGCTGCACGATCACCCAGCCGGCGTCGGTCTTGAACGGCGCCGAGGTCTGGCCGTCGGACAGCGCGGCCACCTGCATGCCGAAGGCGGTGCCGTAGGTGTCGGCGCCGAACCAGCCCAGGTCGCCGCCGCGGCGGCGGGTGGTGTCATCGTCGGAATCCTCGCTGGCCAGCTTGGCGAAATCGGCGCCGCCGGCCAGCCGCGCCGCCAGCGTGTCGATTTTCGCCTTGGCGGCGGC
>JANJSW010000066.1 GCA_024711415.1 Thermomonas sp.
CGCGCACGGCCTCCACGTAGCGGGCGGTGATGGTGGCGGTGCCGCTGAGGGTCTGCAGGAAGTTCAGCGAGGCGCGCTCGGCGCTGACCAGCGCGCGGTTGCGGCCGGCTAGGGTGGCGATGACCGTGCCCTTGGCGATGCGGTCGCCTTCGTCGCAGCGCCAGTCGATGCGCACGTCGGGATCCAGCGCGCGGTGGCAGGCGTCGAACCACGGGCGCCCCGCGACCACGCAGTCCTCCTTGCACAGCAGATAGGCACTGTCGGGGCTGTCGTCCAGCAGTGCGGCAGTGGCATCGCCGGGGCCGATGTCCTCGGCCAGCGCTGCCGCCACGTTGGCGGCAACCACCTCCGCTGGCGGCGGAACGCAGTGCGCGCGGCTCATGCGGCGGGGAAGTCCGGCACCTGCGCCGTGGCCAGCGCTTCCTCGACCAGCAGCACCGGGATGCTGTCGTCGATGCGGTAGACCGTCTTGCGGTCGCGGGTCATCAGGGCGGCGCGCAGCGGCTCCGCCTGCGGGCTGTCGTCGTCGCGCTTCACGCCGCCGCCGGCGATGGCGCGGTTGAGGGCGTCCAGCCCGGCTGCGTCCAGCAGCGAGAGCGGCTGGCGGGTGGCGGGGCAGACCAGGATGTCGAGAAGCTTGCGATCCATCGGCAGAGGCAACGGGAAACGGGGGCCGTTAGAATACGTCTTTAGCGACCGGGGATTGTCATGTCCGCAGCCAACAACGCCGCACCGCTGGTCGGCCTCGTCATGGGATCGCGCTCCGACTGGGAGACGATGCAACACGCTGCTTCGCGGCTGGAAGCGCTGGGCGTGCCGCACGAGGTGCGGGTGGTGTCCGCCCACCGCACCCCCGACGTGCTGTTCTCCTATGCAGAGACCGCGGCCGCCCGTGGCCTGCGCGCGATCATCGCCGGCGCCGGCGGGGCCGCCCACCTGCCGGGCATGCTCGCCTCCAAGACCGCCGTGCCGGTGTTGGGTGTGCCGGTGCAGAGCAAGGCGCTGAACGGCATGGATTCGCTGCTGTCGATCGTGCAGATGCCGGCGGGCATCCCGGTGGCCACCTTCGCCATCGGCAATGCCGGCGCGGCGAACGCGGCGCTGTTCGCGGCGGCGATTCTGGCCGGCGAACATCCGTCGATCGCCGAGGCGCTGGCCGCGTTCCGTGCAAAACAGACCGAGGACGTCGTGGCCCACGACGATCCGCGCCGATGAGCGAGCCGCGCGATTTGACCACCGTCGGCATCCTTGGCGGCGGCCAGCTGGCGCGCATGATGGCGCTGTCCGGCGCGCCGCTGGGGCTGCGCTTCCTGGTGCTGGACACGGTGGGCGACGCCTGCGCCGGCCAGTTCGCGCCGATGGTGGTGGGCGATTACACCGACCAGTCCGCGCTGGCGGAATTCGCCGCCCGTGTGGACGTGGCGACCTTCGATTTCGAGAACGTGCCGGCGGAATCGGCGCAGTGGTTGACCGCGCGGGTACCGGTATTCCCGAACCCGCGCGCGCTGGCGACGGCGCAGGACCGGCTGGCCGAGAAGACCCTGTTCCGCGAGCAGGGCATCCCGGTGCCGCCGTTCGCCGCCATCGACACCCGCGAGCAGCTGCAGGCGGCGGTGGCGGAAATCGGCACCCCCTGCATCCTCAAGACCCGCCGGCTGGGCTACGACGGCAAGGGCCAGTTCCGCATCAAGTCGCCCGCCGATGTCGATGCCGCGTGGGACGCACTCGGCGCGCAGGCGGCGCGGGTGGGATTGATCCTCGAGGGTTTCGTCGCCTTCCAGCGCGAGCTTTCGGTGGTTGCTGTGCGTGGCCGCGACGGTGAATTCCGTGCCTGGCCGCTGACCGAGAACTGGCACGTCGACGGCGTGCTGTCCGCCAGTCTCGCCCCGGCGCAGGTCGATGACGCATTGCGAGACACCGCGCTGGCGCACGCGCGCAAGCTGGCCGAGGCGCTGGACTACGTGGGCGTGTTCGCGCTGGAGCTGTTCTGCCGCGACGGCGAGCTGCTGGCCAACGAAATGGCGCCGCGCGTGCACAACTCCGGGCACTGGACCATCGAGGGCAGCGAGACCAGCCAGTTCCAGAACCATCTGCGCGCGGTGCTGGGAATGCCGCTCGGCGATACCCGCATGGTCGGCCACGCCTGCATGCTCAACTGGCTGGGCGAGATGCCGGATCCGGAACCGGTGTTACGCGAAGCGGGCGGGCACTGGCACGACTACGGCAAGGCGCCGCGGGAAGGGCGCAAGGTCGGGCACGCAACCCTGCGCGCGGACCACCGTCGGGAGCTGGCCGAAGCGTTGCGCCGCGTCGGTGATGCGCTGGGACGGCAGGCGCAGGTCGCGCCGGTGATCGACAGGCTGCTCTAGGCAGCAGCTTCTGCCGCGACCTGCATCCTGTGGTCGGGGCTGAAGCTTCTCCCGCACAGAAGTCCGCAAACGAAAACAGCCGGGTTGTCCCGGCCGTTCGTCTTGTCGCGTGCCGCGCGGCTTACTTCATCTGCGCCGCGACGAAGTCCCAGTTCACCAGGCTCCAGAACGCCTCCACGTACTTCGGGCGGGCGTTGCGGTAGTCGATGTAGTAGGCGTGTTCCCACACGTCGCAGGTCAGCAGCGGGGTGTCTTCGCCGGTCAGCGGGGTGGCCGCGTTCGGCGTGCTCACCAGCGCCAGCGCGCCGTCCGGGCGCTGCACCAGCCAGGCCCAGCCGGAGCCGAAGGTGCCGATGGCGGTCTTGGTGAAGGCTTCCTTGAACGCCTCGAAGCTGCCGAACGCGGCGTTGATGGCGTCTGCCAGCTTGCCTTCCGGCGCGCCGCCGCCGGCCGGCTTCAGGCAGTTCCAGTAGAACGTGTGGTTCCACACCTGCGCGGCGTTGTTGAACATGCCGCCCTGCGACTTGCGGATGATGTCTTCCAGCGACATGTCGGCGAACTCGGTGCCGGCGATCATGTTGTTGAGGTTGGTCACGTAGGCCTGGTGGTGCTTGCCGTAGTGGAAGTCGATGGTCTCGGCCGAGATGTGCGGCTCGAGGGCGGTGCGGTCGTAGGGCAGGGCGGGCAGTTCGATGGCCACGGAAAGCTCCTGGTGCATGACGGATGGGGATGCGGCCGGGGCCGCGCGAACAATTACAATCAGCGATTGTATCCCCCTCGTCCGTTGCCGCGCGGTGAAGCGCGCGGGCCACACCGTTGCAGGAGTTTTGCCAATGTCGTCCGTGGAAGAGCGCATCCGCGCCGAGCTCGAAGCCCATCCCATCGTATTGTTCATGAAGGGCACCGCGCTGTTCCCGATGTGCGGTTTTTCCAGCCGCGCGGTGCAGGCACTGAAGGCCGCGGGCGCCACCGACCTGCACACCGTCAACGTGCTGGAAGAGCCCGAGATCCGCGCCAACCTGCCGCGTTTTTCCGACTGGCCGACCTTCCCGCAGCTGTTCATCAACGGCGAACTGATCGGCGGTTGCGACATCACCGTGGAGCTGGCCGAATCCGGCGAACTGGCGCGCCTGGTCGCCGACGCGCGGAAGGCCTGAGCATGGCGGACGCATTGCAGGGGCGGGCGCTGGATGGGCGCATCGTGCTGGTGGCCGGCGCGGCCGGCGGGCTGGGATCCGCCGCGGCATTGGCCTGCGCGCAGGCCGGCGCCACGCTGGTGCTGCTGGGGCGGAAATTGGCCCCGCTCAACCGACTGTATGACGCGGTGAAAGCGGTCGGCCCGGAGCCGATCCTGTATCCGCTGGACCTGGAAGGCGCGTCGCCCGACGACTTCGACCAGCTGGGCCAGGCGATCGACGGGGAGTTCGGCCGCCTCGACGGGCTGCTGCACTGCGCCGCCGAGTTCAAGGGCCTGACGCCGCTGGCGCATACCGACCCGGCCAACTTCGCCCGCGACATCCACGTCGACCTGACCGCGCGCTGGTGGCTCACCCAGGCTTGCCTGCCGCTGCTGGCGAAATCCGATGCCGGTGCGGCGGTGTTCGTGCTGGATGACCCGGCCCGCAGCGCCGGCGCGTTCTGGGGCGGCTACGGCATCGCCCAGGCTGGGCAGGCGGCATTGATCCGCATGCTGCAGGCGGAGCTGGGCGAACACGGCCCGCGCATCAGCGGCCTGCAACCCGGCCCGATGCGCACCAACCTGCGCGCCAAGGCCTACCAGGTCAATGCGGACCTGAAGGCGCGCCCGGCCGAACACTACGCTGCCGCCTGCGTGGAGCTGCTGTCGCCGGCGGGTGCGGCCTGGCGGGGCACGATCCGCGACGTCTCGTCGCGATAGTCGCGCCGTCGGTACCCACACGGAGCCGGCGCCCGTCGGCTCCATGGTCGAATGGCCCCACCGGGTCGCATCGCCGCCGCCCACGCAATATCCCCGCCATCGCCCGCGTGCGAGAATCCGCCGATGACCATCGCCGCCGCCGCCCTGCTGCTGTTCTTCATCCTCGATCCACTGGGCAACATCCCGGTGTTCCTGGGCGTGCTCAAGGACCTGCCGCCGGCCCGCCAACGCAAGGTGCTGGCACGCGAGCTGCTGATCGCGCTGGTGGTGTTGATGCTGTTCCTGTGGGGCGGCCAGTACGCGCTGGAGCTGATGCACCTGCGGCAGGAATCGGTATCGATCGCCGGCGGCATCGTGTTGTTCCTGATCGGCCTGCGGATGATCTTCCCGACCGCCGACGGGGTGATGGGGGACGTGCCGGGCGGGGAGCCCTTCATCGTGCCGCTGGCGATCCCGATGATCGCCGGCCCGTCCGGCATGGCGGCGGTCATGCTGCTGGGCAGCCAGGAGCCCGACCGGATGGGCGACTGGATGCTGGCGCTGGTGCTGGCCTGGGGCGCCACCGCGGCGATCCTGTTTTCCGCCACCTGGCTGAAGAAGCTGCTGGGCACGCGCGTGCTCACCGCGGTCGAGCGCCTGATGGGCATGGTGATCGTGGCCATCTCGGTACAGATGCTGCTGGACGGCATCGCCTCCTACCTCCGCGCAGCCACCTGAACCACGCTGTGGGCCGCGCGGTGCGTGGCTCTGGACAAGAATGTGACGGGTAGTCACCTTGCGGTCATGGCGCGGTCATGTGGCCGGGCTACCGTGTTAAACTTTGGTGATCCCGTGCGTCGCCGTATGGCGGCGGGAGCCCCACGAAAATGCCGACAACCGTCGCTTGACGGGCGTGCCGGCAGCCGCCGTTCACAGCTCGTCGTCATTTCTCCATCCTCAGAGGTCATACCATGAAGCATCCGAACCGCGCCCGGCTCTCCAAGCTGTCGCTGGGCCTGATGGTCGCGCTCGCTGCGGCTCCCGTTTTCGCCCAGAGCACCTCCGCCGGCGTCGGCGGCCAGATCGTCGGGGCCGGTGGCCAGCCGGTGGCCGGCGCCGAAATCACCATCACCCACGTCGAGTCCGGCACGGTCAGCCGCGCCACCACCGATGCCAGCGGTCGCTACAACGCCCGCGGCCTGCGCGTGGGCGGCCCGTACACGATCGTCGTCACCAAGGCGGGCGAGGGGTCGAAGACCGAAGAAAACGTCTATTTGACGCTCAACCAGGTGAGCACCGTCAACGCCCAGCTCAACACCGACGTGACCAACCTGGGTACGGTGCAGGTGGTCGGCGTCGCCGGTGGCGTTTCGGTGTTCTCGGCGACGAAGATGGGGTCGGGCACCGCGGTCGACCAGACCACGCTGAAGGCATTGCCGTCGATGGGCGGCAACATCCAGGACTTCATGCGCCTCGACCCGCGCGTGGCGTTCACCGATCGCGCTTCCGGCAGCATCAGCGCCGGTGGCCAGAACCCGCGCTTCAACAAGGTGACCATCGACGGCGTTTCCGCCAGCGACACCTTCGGCCTGGAAGGCAACAACATGCCGACCCAGCGCCAGCCGGTGTCGATGGAAGCCATCGAAGCGCTGGACATCGACCTGTCCAGCTATGACGTGACCATCGCCGGTGCCGCAGGCGCCAACATCAACGCGGTGACCAAGTCCGGCACCAACGAATTCCACGGCTCCCTGTACGGCTACATGCGCGATGCCGACTGGTTCGGCGACCACCCGATCACCGGCGCCAAGTTCGGCGAGTTCGAAAAGGAAGAAACCTGGGGCGTGACCCTGGGCGGGCCGATCGTCAAGGACAAGCTGTTCTTCTTCGCCAACTACGAGAAGTACACCCGCGCCAAGCCGGGCCCGGACCTGAGCAACAGCCCGCTGTTCAACCCGAATGCCGACTTCGACGCCGCCGACGTGGCCGAAGCGATCGACATCGCCAACGACTATGGCATCAGCGCCGGCGGCTACGAGGGCGCGACCGCGAACACCGAGCTGGAAGAGTACGCGCTCAAGCTCGACTGGAACATCAACGACAACCACCGCGCCAGCTTCCGCTACAGCAACCTGGACCAGGTGCGCGTGCGCGCCGACGGTACCAGCGCCTCGCAGCTCGTGCTGAGCTCGTCGTGGTTCAACCACGTCAAGTCGGTGGAGAGCTACGTCGGCCAGCTGTTCAGCGACTGGACCGAGAACTTCTCGACCGAGTTCAAGGTGTCGTACCGCGACTACTCCGCGATCCGCGTCACCCCGACCACCGCGCCGCTGATCACGATCTATTTCGACGACGGCAACCCGAACAACCAGATCACCGCCGGCGATGCCATCCGCATGGGCACCGAGCGCAGCTCGATGGGCAACACGCTGCTCACCGAGACCTGGAACTACTTTGGTTCTGGCACCCTGACCTTGGGTGACCACGACATCAAGGCGGGCTTCGAGTACAGCGACAACGACATCTACAACTTCTTCCTGCAGGACGCCTGGGGCAACTACAGCTTCTACGGTCTCGATGCGTTCCGTCGCGGCGAATACTTCGACTACGACCTGAACACCAACAAGGCGAATCCGGAAGCCATCCCGGCGGTGTTCAAGAACCGCAACCTGAGCCTGTTCCTGCAGGACACCTGGTACGCCAGCCCGAACCTGACGCTGACCTTCGGCCTGCGCGCCGACCGTCCGAGCACGGATCACAACCCGCCGTTCAACGCGTGCTTCGCCGCAGCGCCGGGTGCGGCCAACGTCGCCCAGTGCGGTACCGGCCACACCGGCGGTTTCGGCCTGGACAACACCAACACCTACGGCGGCAGCTTCATCATCCAGCCCCGCTTCGGCTTCAACTACACCATGGACACCGAGCGCCCGACCCAGCTGCGCGGCGGCGTGGGCCTGTTCCAGGGTGATTCGCCGACCGTGTGGGTCAGCAACGCGTTCCAGTCCACCGGCATGAACTACAGCAGCTACACGAACATGACCGCGTGGCAGACGGTGCCGTTCAGCCCCGATGGCTTCAACCAGAACATTCCGACCACGCCTGGCGCGGCGGTGCGCAACGTCAACGTGATCGCGGATGACTTCGAGCTTCCGTCCGTGTGGAAGGCCAACCTCGCGATCGACCACGAAACCCCGTGGTACGGCGTGGTGGCTTCGGCGGAGCTGCTGCTGACCGACGTCAAGAACGGCCTGTTCTACAAGAGCCTGAACCTCGGCCCGGGCTTCCGTGGCGCCGACGGCCGCACGCTGTTCTGGAACCCGAACATCTACAGCTTCTCCAACACCAACAACGGTCGCTTTGACCGCAACAGGTACTTCGGTGATGTCTACCTGCTGGAAAACACCAACAAGGGCAAGAGCCAGCAGCTGACGGTTTCGTTG
>JANJSW010000106.1 GCA_024711415.1 Thermomonas sp.
TGCAGGCGCGCGAGGCGCAGCCCGACGCGGCGGCGCTGGCGACGCTGCTGGACAAGCTGGGCGCGTTGCCCAAGGCCGCCGGCGCGGTGGAGCCGCTGACCTGGCTGACCGCCAGCGCCGGGCGCGAAACCCGGCTGGTGCTGGTCGACGACGTGCTGTATTTCCGCGCCGACCAGAAGTACACCACCGTGGTCACCGCCGAAGGCGAGGCGCTGCTGCGCAGCTCCCTGCGCGAGCTGCTGCCGCGGCTGGACTCCAACACGTTCAAGCAGATCCACCGCGGCACCATCGTCAACCTGAAGGCCATCGCCGGCATCGTCCGCGACGACAGCGGCCGCGGCACGGTACGGCTCAGGCACCGCCCGGAGACGCTGGTGGTCAGCCAGCCGTTCATGGCCCTGTTCAAGCACATGTGAGGTCCACCATGTTCAACCTCGGCATGACAAAACTCATCGCGTTGCTGCAGTTCCTGCTGGCGCTGGCCGGCTGTTCGCCGGGCGGCACCACCTGGACCAGCCGGGTGGACGACGGGCGCGTGGCGCTGCATAGCAAGGCCAGCGTGCAGGACGGCGTGGCGCGGTTCGAATGCGTCCGCAGCAGCAGCGGCGCCTGCCACTACACCCTGTACCCGGATGCCTGCGGCGGCGATGCAGACTGCCGGCTGGCGCCGCTTCGGCGCTTCAACGTGGCCAGCGGCGACAGCCGCCAGCTGACCGGGATGGTCGGGTTCCGGCCGTGCGTGCGGCTGGACGATGTGCTGCCGGGCGCGGATTGCCAGCCGACCGCCGCTGGCGGCGCCGACTGAAGGCCGCTACCGCGCCGTTATCCTGCGCGCCGTTACCATCGGCGCATGAACTACCTCGCCCACGCGTGGCTGGCGCGCCATTCGGACGACGCCATCCTCGGCGCGCTGCTCGGCGATTTCGTGTTCGGGCAAAGCGCGCTGGCGGACTGGCCGGCGCCGGTGCGAACGGAGATCGTGCGCCACCGCCGCATCGACCGTTATACCGACGACCATCCCGCGGTCACCGCCATGCGCGCCGGATTCGGCCCGCTGCGGCGCTATGCCGGGATCGTGCTGGATGTGTATTTCGACCACTGCCTGGCGCAGGGCTGGGCGCGCTGGAACGATGCGCCGCTGGCGGCGTTCACCGCACGCATCTATCGCCTTCTGGAAGAGCGCCGCGTCGACCTGCCGCCGCGGTTGGCGACGATTGCGCCGCGCATGGCCGCGCACGATTGGCTAGGGTCGTATGCCCGGCGCGAGAGCGTGGACGCCGCGATACGCGGCATTTCGACACGGCTCTCGCGCAACGGCGACAGGCTGCTGGCCTGCCTGGAGGTATTGCACGCCAACGAAGGCGCGGCGCGGGCCACCTTCGAAACGTTTTTCCCCGACCTGATCGAGGCCGCCGGGGCGTTGCGGGACGCGGGCTGAGCGTCCGCCGGGCTCAACGGCAGCGGAACAGGGCCGGCTGCGAGGCCACGTAGCTGCGGTTGCGGACATAGCCGCTGCTGCGGCCGTAGCCGATGCCGAATTCGCGCTCACCGCGGCTGCGCGGCTGGAAGTCGCCATCGTTCGCACTGCGTTCGGCCTTGCGGCGCTCGACGGAAGCGGGGCGGCGGGAGATGCGGGGGGTGACGGTAAACATGACTGCCTCCTGAACTAGTGTGTTAGTAATGTAATACACCGAACCAACAGAACACATGGGCAGGAAGTCATGCCTGGCGGCTCGGAGGGGAACGGTTCAGCTAACCTGCAGGGCGCGCCGGCAGCCCGCCGGCCTTGAACGGAGCCCCGCATGACCCCGATCCGTCGACTGGCCGCGCTTTCCCTGCTGCTGGCCGCCGCCTGCGCCGGCGCCAGCGAACCGGTGGGCCGCGTCCGCGTCGCCTTCGACCGCGCCGGTGAAACCGCAGTTCGCACCGAGGGCACGGCCGATATCGCAGCCGGACGCGCCCTCACCGCCGACGACCCGGCGCGGGTGGCGTCGGTGAGCAAGCTGGTAACCACGATCGGGGTGCTGCGGCTGGTCGAGGCCGGCAAGCTGGACCTGGATGCGGATGCTTCCACCGCGCTGGGTTTCCCGCTGCGCAACCCGGCCTTCCCGGACGCGCCGATCACCCTGCGCATGCTGCTTTCGCACACCTCCAGCCTGACCGACGCCGCCGGCTACTGGAACGTGCCGCTGGGCCAGGACATCGGCATCATCACCGGCAACCCGCAGGCCTGGGATACGCAGCACGCACCGGGCACGTTCTTCCGCTACACCAACCTCAACTTCCCGCTGGTCGCGCAGGCAATGGAACGCGTCACCGGCGAGCGCTTCGACCGGCTGATGCGGCGGCTGGTGCTGTTCCCGCTGGGGATCGACGCCGGCTTCAACTGGTCCGGCAGCAGCGACGCCGCGTTGGCCCGCGCGGTGGTGCTATACGACGACCAGCGCCAGCCGCAGAAGGATGACCTGCACGGCCAGCGCCCGGCTTGCATGGTGATCGCGGCGACCGATGGCAGCTGCGATCTGTCGCGCTGGCAACCCGGCCGGAACGGCACGCTGTTCTCGCCGCAGGGCGGGCTGCGCATCTCCGCACGCGGACTGGCCCGGATCGGCCGGATGCTGCTCAACGATGGCGAGCTGGACGGCGTGCGCCTGCTGACGCCCGCCTCGGTGGCGCTGCTGGACACGCCGGTGTGGCGCTACGACGGCAGCAATGGCGTGATCGGCGAGGAGGACGAACCCAACCGCGGCGGCTTCTTCTGCGCCTATGGCCTGGCCACGCAGCAGCTGGCGCAGGGCGATGGCAAGCGCTGCCGCGACGACCTGTTCGGCGACGGCCGCGCGCGCATCGGCCACAGCGGCAATGCCTACGGCCTGCTGTCGGGGCTGTGGATCGACCGCGCGGCCGGCACCGGCGTCGCCTATTTCGCCACCGGCGTGGCGAATGATTCCAGCGGTGCCCGCTCCAATTTCAGCGCCATCGAGGAACAGGGCGCGAGCGACTGGTAGGCGGCCCGCGAAGGCGGGAAAACACCCGCACGTCGCCGGCGTAAGGCCGGCAGCGCGCGGGCCGGACGTCTACCTTCGCTGCGCCCACGCCGCCAGCAGCACCGCGGTCGCCGCGGCCACGTTGAGGCTTTCCACCGCGCCGCTGCCGGGGATCGACAGGCGCAGGTCGCAGGCGGCGGCCAACGCCGGCGACATGCCCTCGCCCTCCGCACCCAGCACGTACACCAGCCGGGACGGCAGGCTGGCCTGGAACAGGTCGCTGCCGCCGCGCACCACGGTGGCGGCCAGCCCGAAACCGGCGCTGCGCAGCTGCGCGATGCTGTTGTCCTCGCGGCCCAGCCGCACCAGCGGCACCGCTTCCGCGCCGCCCTCCGCCACCCGCACGGCGGCGCCGGACAGCGCCAGCGTCGAGTGCTTGGGCAGCAGGATCGCGGCCACGCCGAAGTGCGCGGCGCTGCGAAGGATCGCGCCCAGGTTGTGCGGATTGCCTACGCCATCCAGCCACAGCGCGCACTGCGGACCAGCCGGGAGATCACGCAGCCAGCTCGACAGCGGCAGCGGTTCCTCGCGCAGAACCTCGGCCACCACGCCTTCATGGTGGGCGCTGGCCGCGAGCTTCTGCAGGTCGGCATCGTCCACCACCCGGTAGCCCACGCGGTGCGCCACGCACCATTTCAGCAGCGGCTGCAGCTGCGGGATGCGCGCTTCGGCCAGGTAGAGCTTGCGCAGCGCCTGCGGCCGCCGCGCGAACATGGCGCGCACTGCGTTCAGGCCATGCAGGCGCAGCTCGGCGTCGCGGCGTTCGCGCGCGGGATGCGCGTTGTCCGCGGCCTCGGATTCCGAAGCCTGGTGACGCGCCGGTTCGCGGCGCGAACTTTCACGCGGCACCGATCCACGGCGGGGCACGCCGTCGCGCGGCGGGCGCGGACCGCGCGGCTTCCACGGGGAACCACCGTCGCGATCATGCATGGCCACCCACCTGCGGGGTTTCCGCTTCCAGTTGCTCCAGCCGCTGCGCCAGCTCTTCCGGCGAATGCGTGTATTTCGCCAGCACCGCGTAGAACGCGGGCACCACGAACAGCGACAGCAGCGTGGAGAAGGCCACGCCGAAGATCACCACCACGCCGATGGTGGCGCGGCTGGCCGAACCCGGCCCGCCGAAGATCACCAGCGGCACCGCACCCATCACGGTGGCGATGGACGTCATCAGGATCGGACGCAGGCGCACCGCGGCGGCCTCGACGATGGCGTCATGGATGGCACGCCCCTCGTCGCGCAGCTGGTTGGCGAACTCCACGATCAGGATGCCGTTCTTCGCCGCCAGGCCGACCAGCATCACGATGCCGATCTGCGAGAACAGGTTGACCGTGCCGCCGGTGATCCACAGCCCCAGCAGCGCACCGAGCACGCCCAGCGGCACCGTCAGCATGATCACCAGCGGGTGCAGGAAGCTCTCGAACTGCGCGGCCAGCGCCAGGTACACGATCAGCAGCGCCAGCGCGAAGGTCACCAGCACCTCGCCGCCGGACTGCTGCAGCTCGCGCGACTCGCCCTTCCAGCCGATCTGCGCGTAGTCCGGCAGCGATTCGCGCGCGGTCTGCTGCGCCCACGCCACCGCATCGCCCAGCGGATAGCCGGGAGCGAGGCGCGCGCTCAGGGTGATCGAGCGCAGGCGGTTGAAGCGGTTGAGCGTGCCCGGCTCGGCGATTTCCTTCAGCGTCACCAGGTTGGACAGCGGCACCAGCATGCCGCCGCGCCCGCGCACCTGCAGCGTCTCCAGCGCCGCCACCGAATCGCGGCCTGCACGGTCGGCCTGCAGCTTGACGTCGTACTCCTCGCCGTTGTCGACGAAGGTGGTGACGCGGCGGCCGCCCATCATCGTCTCCAGCGCGCGGCCGATGTCGGTGGCCGACACGCCGAGGTCGGCGGCGCGCGCGCGGTCGATCACCACCCGCATCTGCGGTCGGGTTTCCTTGTAGTCCGAATCCGGGCCGACGAAGCCGGGGTTGTCCGCCATCTTCGCCAGCATGATGTCGCGCCACTGCGCGAGCTCCTTGTAGTCCGGCCCGCCCAGCACCAGCTGGAACGGCTGCCCGCGGGTGCGCACCAGGCCGCCGCCGGCCATCGTGCGCACTTTCACCCCGGTCAGGCCGGAGAACTTCTTCTCCAGCTCGCTGGCCAACTCCACCGTGCTTTTCTCGCGCGCATCCCAGGGCTGCAGGAAGATCATCGCGCGCCCGGTGTGCATCTCCTCGCTGGCGCCGAAGCTGCCGGGCACGCGCGGGTTGGCGCGCAGGATCGGCTGGTCGGGCCCGGTTTCCTTCGCCAGGATCGCCTCGACCTGCTTCATCTGCGCCACGGTGTAGTCGAAGCCCGCGCCTTCCGGCCCTTCCATCATCAGCTGGAACGACCCGCGATCCTCGGTGGGCGCCAGTTCGCTGGGCAGCAGCTTGAACAGCAGCACCAGCGCCACCACCGCCGCCGCCATCAGCCCGCCGAACAGCCAGACCCGGTGGATATGCCGGTCCAGCACGCGCCGATAGCCTCCGGCCAGCCGCTGGAAGCGCGCGTTGAGCCATTCACTGGCACGGTTGCCGTGCACCGCGTGCGGCCCCGAATGCGGACGCAGCAACTTGCTCGCCATCATCGGGGTCAGGGTCAGCGCGACGAAGGCGGAGATCGCCACCGCCGCCGCCAGCGCCACCGACAGCTCGCGGAACAGGCGGCCGGTATTGCCCTGCAGGAAACCCACCGGCAGGAACACCGCCACCAGCACCGCGGTGGTGGCCAGCACCGCGAACGCCACCTGCCTGGTGCCGCGGCGCGCGGCCACCAGCGCCGGCTCGCCGAGATCGACGCGGCGCTGGATGTTCTCCACCACCACGATCGCATCGTCCACCACCACCCCGATGCACAGCACCAGCGCCAGCAGGGTGAGCAGGTTGATCGAGAAGCCGAACGCGTACAGCGCGATGAACGAGGCGATCACGCACACCGGCACCGTCACCGCCGGGATCAGCGCCGCGCGTGCGCTGCCGAGGAATAGCCAGATCACCACCAGCACCAGCACGACCGCTTCCACCAGCGTCTCGTACACCCGCTCCACCGCCGCGGAGATGAAGGTGGTGCTGTCGTAGGCCACGTAGATGTCGGTGCCCTTGGGGAGGGTCGGGCGGATGGGTTCGGCCTGCGCCTTGGCTTCCTCGGCCACCTCCAGGCTGTTGGCGGTGGAGGTCTTGACGATGCCGATGCCCATCGCCGGTTCGCCGTTGCTGTGGTAGTAGGCGCGCCGTTCGGTGGATTCCAGCGCCACCCGCGCCACGTCGCCCAGCTTCACCACGTAGCCGTCGCTGCCCTTGCCCAGCGGCATCTGCGCGAACGCTTCCGGGGTGGTGTAGTCGCGCGCCACGCGCAGGATGAAGTCGCGCTGGCTGGATTCCAGCCGGCCCGCGCCCAGTTCGACGTTCTCGGCCCGCAGCGCGCTTTCCACGTCGGCGGGCGTCAGACCGCGCGCGGCCAGTGCGTTGCCGTCCAGCCAGATCCGCATCGCGTAGCGCTGGCTGCCGCCGAGGAACACGCGGGCCACGCCCTGCAGGCTGGAGAAGCGATCGACCAGATAGCGCTGGGCGTAGTCCGACATCTGCATCTGATCCATCGTGGTGGACCGCAGGTTGAGCCACAGGATGGCGTCGGAATCGGCCTCGACCTTGCTGATCTCCGGCGCGTCGGCCTCTTCCGGCATGCGGTCGGCCACACGGCTTACCGCGTTGCGCACGTCGTTGGCGGCGGCCTCGATATCGCGGCTGGCGTAGAACTCGATGCTGATCCGCGAGCTGCCGTTCTGGCTGTTGGAATCGATGGTGTTGATGCCCTCGATGCCGGCCAGCGCGTCCTCCAGCGGCTTGGTGATGCGGGTCTCGACCACGCCCGCCGAGGCGCCGGGGTAGTCCACCTGCACCGAGACGATGGGCGGGTCGATCGCCGGCAGCTCGCGCAGGGTCAGGCGCAGGAACGACATCGTGCCCAGCACGATCAGCAGCAGGCTCATCACCACGGCCAGCACCGGCCGCTTGATCGAAAGATCGGACAGCTTCATGGCTTACTTCTTCGCGCCGTCGGCCGCGGGCGCAGCGCCGCCCGGCGCCACCTTCGCGCCCGGCTGCAGCTTGCCGGTGCCCTCGACCACGATCTTCTCGCCGGCGCGGATGCCGTCCTTCAGCATCACCCTGCCGGGGATGCGGCCGCCCACCACCACGTCGGCCTTCTCCACCGTGCCGTCGTCCTTGACCCGCCAGACGAAGGTTTCGCTGCCGATCTGCTGCACCGCCAGTTCCGGCACCACGATGGCCGGGCGGGTGCCGCGCACCAGCGCCACGTCGATCAGCATGCCCGGCTTGAGCAGGCGCTCGGGGTTGGGGAAATCACCGCGCACGGTGGCGGCGCGGGTGCCAGCGTCCAGCCGCGCGGACACGGTGCTGACGCTGCCGTCGAAGCTGCGGCCGGGGTAGGCACCGGCATGGCCGCTCAACGCCTGCCCGGGCGCGACCCCGGCCAGCTCGGTTTCCGGCACCGGGAAGTCCACGTACACCCGGTCGATGGCGTCGAGGGTGGCAATCACAGTGCCCGGCGTGACCAGCGCGCCGGGGCTGACCTGGCGGATGCCCAGCACGCCGGCGAACGGCGCGCGGATCACCCGATCGGACAGATTGGCGCGGATCTGCGCGGCCTGCGCGCGGGCGGCATCACGGGCGGTGCGGGCGGTGTCGAACGCCGAGCGCGCCACCAGCTGCTGGCCGACCAGCTGCTGCTGGCGCTGGAACTGCTGCTCGGCTTCGCGCAGCTGTGCTTCCGCCGATGCCAGCAGCGCCTGCTGCTGTTGGCCGCTCAAGGTGACCAGCGCCGCGCCACGCGCGATTTCCTGGCCGCTTTCGAAATGCACCTGCTGCACGGTCTCGCTGACCTTGGCGGTCACCGTGACGGCCTCGTGCGCCTTGACCGTGCCCAGCGCGCGCAGGGCGTCGTTCCAGTCCTGTTCGCGCACCACCGCTACTTCCACCGGCACCGGCTGGTTGCCGCGGCCGCCACCGGGACCACCGGCTCCGGGCTTGTCCTGTTTGCCACAGGCGGAAACCACCAGTGCGGCAGCGGCGACGAACGGCAGGAAGTGGCGGCGGATCAAAGGCATGGCGCGGCTCGGGCGGGGGGCTCGCGATTCTAGCCTTTGCCGATGACAGCACTCCTGTGCCATCGGCTTGGCCTGCCGCTGTCAACCGGACCCGCGCTGGTGCGTTACCGACCGCGCCTCAGACGCCACCGAACGCGAGCCACGCGGCCAGCGCCAGCAGGCCCAGCACGATCATCACCCAGCGCAGGCTGCCGGGCTTCTCGCCCATTTCCACGGTAGGCGGGCGCTTGTGCGTACGCAGCGCCTGCAGCGCAGCCTGCGCCTGTGCCTGCACCCGGGCGCCCTGGGTTTCGATGTTGCCGGCGGCCTCGCGGGTGGAGCTGCCCAGCGCCCTCAGCGCCTGCCGCTCGTTCTCGGCCTGCACCTTGAACTGGTTCAGCGCCTGCCGCATCGCCGGCATCCCCGCCGACCGCAACAGGCCGGCCGCACCGGTGCGGTCGCCCCGCGCCAGCGCCTGCATGACCTGTTTTGCGAGATCCTCGTTCACCATCGTTGCCCCAACGTTGATGCCGGAAGCATACGACGCAACCCCAGCGGGAAGACAGAATGGAAAACGCCGGCGCGGGGCCGGCGTTTTCACAGATCAGCCCGCAGCCGTTGCCTGAGGGCAACGGCTAAACGCGATCAGCCTTCCCACTGCCCCAGCGCGGCCAAGCCGTTGGCCTTGGCGCGCTCGAACACGGTCTGCTGGGCCTTGGCGTAGTTGCCGGTCATGTCGGCGGCCCACAGCTTCAGCGCGGCCTGCTGCATGGCGCGGCCATACGAGAACGACAGCGGCCAAGGGTTCGGGCCCATCCGGTTCATCGCGTCGAGGTGCGCGGTAGCGTCCTCGTCGCTCTGGCCGCCGGACAGGAACACGATGCCAGGCAGGATCGCCGGCACCGCCGACTTCAGGCACATCAGGGTGGACTCGGCCACTTCCTCGACGCTGGCCTGCTCGGCGCAGCCCTTGCCCGGCACGACCATCGAGGCCTTCAGGATGGTGCCCTCCAGCATCACGCTCTGGTTGTACAGCGCGTCGAACAGCGAGCGCAGCACCACTTCGGTGACCTCGTAGCAGGTGCCGATGTCATGGTCGCCATCCATCAGCACTTCCGGCTCGACCATCGGCACCAGTCCCTGCTCCTGGCACAGCGCGGCATAGCGCGCCAGCGCATGGCTGTTGGCCTCGATGCAGGTGCCGGACGGAATGTCGTCGCCGATGGTGATCACCGCGCGCCACTTGGCGAAGCGGGCACCGAGCTTGTAGTACTCCTTGAGGCGGTCGCGCAGGCCATCCAGGCCCTCGGTCACCAGCTCGCCCGGGAAGCCGGCCAGCGGCACGGTGCCCTTGTCCACCTTGATGCCCGGGATCATGCCGTTGTCCAGCATGTACTTGGCGAACGGCACGCCGTCCTTGGTGGACTGGCGCAGGGTCTCGTCGAACAGGATCGCGCCGGACAGGTACTGGTTGGCGTTCGGCGCGGTCAGCAGCAGTTCGCGGTAGGCGCGGCGGGTTTCCTCTGTGCACTCGATGCCGACGCCGTCGAAGCGCTTCTTGCAGGTGGCGGACGATTCATCGATCGCGATGATGCCCTTGCCCGGCGCCACCATGGCGCGGGCGGTTTCGGCGAGTTGTTCGATGCTCATGGCGTGCGGCTCGGCTGGCGGAAGAATCGCCAATTATAGCC
>JANJSW010000108.1 GCA_024711415.1 Thermomonas sp.
CACGCTGATGGAAAGCGACGGGAAGCTCCACGAAGACTGGGACAAGTTGATCCGCAAACTCAGTGAATGACGGCGGTAGAAGCTGTGGATAAGCGGGGGATCGAACCTGCCGTGCAAAACCATCCACAGCTTGTCCCAGACTTCCAAGGGGTTTATGCAAGCGCTTTCATGTTGCATAAAAACGAGTTGAAACAACAGGTTGCAATAGATATCCCGGGTTTTTCGCTGCTCCAGCACCACCGACTTTCAAGATTTATCCATATTCAAGAAGCAAGGGCCTGCCAGCCGGCACGCCTTTCGAACCAGCCAAAAGGGTGAGGGGTCTACATGCGGTTTTCCCTGCAACGCGAAGTCCTGCTGAAGCCGTTGGCGCAGGTCGTCAATGTGGTCGAGCGCCGGCATACCCTGCCGGTCCTGGCAAACCTGCTGGTCCGGGTCAACGGCGGACAGCTGGCCCTGACGGGTACCGACCTGGAAGTCGAAATGGTCGCGCGCACGGCAGTCGAGGATGCGCAGGACGGCGAAATCACGATTCCGGCCCGCAAGCTGTTCGACATCGTGCGCGCCCTGCCGGACGGCAGCCGGGTCACGATCAGCCAGAGTGGCGACAAGGTGACCGTACAGGCAGGCCGCAGCCGGTTCAGCCTCGCCACCCTCCCCGCCAATGATTTCCCTTCGCTGGACGAAGTGGACGCCACCGAGCAGGTCAGCGTGCCCGAGGCGGCATTGAAGGAACTGCTGGAGCGCACCGCGTTCGCGATGGCGCAGCAGGACGTGCGCTATTACCTCAACGGCCTGCTGTTCGACCTGCGCGACGACATCCTGCGCTGCGTGGCCACCGATGGCCATCGCCTGGCGCTGTGCGAGACCAACCTGGGTCAGGAGCACGGCGGCAAGCGCCAGATCATCGTTCCGCGCAAGGGCGTGCAGGAACTGCAGCGCCTGCTGGAAGGCGGCGACCGCCAGATCGAACTGGAGTTGGGCAAGGGCCACATCCGGGTCAAGCGCGACGACGTGACCTTCACCAGCAAGCTGATCGACGGCAAGTTCCCGGATTACGAAGCGGTGATCCCGATTGGCGCCGACCGCGAGGTCAAGATCGATCGCGAGGCGCTGCGCGCATCGCTGCAGCGTGCCTCGATCCTGTCCAACGAGAAGTACCGCGGCGTTCGCGTCGAAGTCTCGCCCGACCTGCTCAAGATCAGCGCCCACAATCCGGAGCAGGAAGAGGCGCAGGAAGAGGTGGAAGCGGAAACCCACGTGGATTCGCTGGCCATCGGCTTCAACGTCACCTACCTGCTGGAAGCGCTGGGCGCGCTGCGCGACGAGTTCGTCGTCATCCAGCTGCGCGATGCCAACTCTTCCGCGCTGGTGCGCGGGGCCGGCAGCCAGCATGCGCGCCACGTGGTGATGCCGCTGCGCCTGTGACCCGGCATGCCGCGCCAGCCTGAGCCCGGCCGCTGGGGGGGTGTGGTGCCAGGGTTGTTCCACGTGGAACATCCGCTTCGACGCCCGGCACCGTCCGGGCGTTGTCTTTCGCGCCACGGTGATGTTCCGAGATGCTGATTCATCTGCTTCGCGTTGAGGCGGTCCGTCGCTTCGATTCGGCGGAGATCGCCCTGCGCCCGGGCTTCAACCTGTTGACCGGCGACAACGGCAGCGGCAAGACCAGCGTGCTTGAGGCGCTGCATCTGCTCGCGCATGGACGCAGCTTCCGTGGCCGGGTTCGCGATGGGTTGATCCGGCACGGGGAACCGGCGCTGCAGGCCTATGTGGAGTGGGAAACCGACGGCTTGCCGCGCCGCGCCGGGTTGCGCCACGCGGGCGGGAGCTGGGAAGCGCGGCTGGATGGCGAAGATGTGCGCCAGCTCGGGCAGCTGTGTGAAGCGCTGGCGGTGATTACCTTTGAACCAGGCAGCCATGCGCTGGTCGATGGCAGCAGCGAGGTCCGAAGGCGCTATCTCGACTGGGGTCTGTTCCACGTGGAACAGGGCTTCATGCCGCAATGGCGCAGGTACGCGCGTGCGCTCAAGCAACGCAATGCCTTGTTGCGACAGCCTGGCGGCGCCAGTGCACAGCTGGACGCGTGGGAGCACGAGCTGGCGCAATCCGGAGAGGAGTTGACGCTGTTGCGGGAGGCCTACGTGGCCGGTCTGCAGCCTAATCTCGCCCAGCTCCTGCCGACCCTGTTGCCGGCAGCAGGCGGTGTGGAGCTGCTGCTGCTGCCCGGATGGAAGCGGCAGGAACTGTCGCTGGCGGATGCCCTGCTGCTGTCGCGTGAACGTGATCTGGCGCTGGGCCATACCTCGCTCGGGCCCCATCGCGCCGATCTGAGGATTTCCCTGCGGGACCTGCCCGGGCGCGAGGGATTGTCGCGGGGACAAACCAAGCAGCTGGCGCTGGCGCTGTTGCTCGGCCAAGCGGGGCATCTGGCTGCGCTCAAGGGCGGATGGCCGGTCCTGCAATTGGATGACCTGGGTTCCGAACTGGATCGCCACCACCAGCGGCGGTTATTGGAAGTGTTGGCAGGAAGCGGGGCGCAGGTGCTGGTTACCGGCACGGAGGCACCGGCTGGATTGGCCGCGGCCGGAGTGGATGTGACCATGTTTCACGTGGAACATGGGCGGAT
>JANJSW010000119.1 GCA_024711415.1 Thermomonas sp.
CCGAGGCCCACGCTTATCAGTTCGAGGGAAACCTCGATCAACTGTTCGGGCGCAGGGCGCGAGATCCGGCGTGCGGCCCCTGCTGAATTACGGTGGTGCTGACACCGAGGCGTTATCGGGCACGCACGCCGGGCTCTCGGCGCCTAGAGTAGGGAGTGTTCAAGACATAAGGCGTTAGGCTCCTACTCCAACCTTTCGAGGCTACCAAGATGGCAAAAGCGACGAAGCGAGCGACAAAGAGCGAAAAGTCCGCGGCAGCGCCACGAAAGTCGCGCACCGTCGCTGATACGGAGCCGAAGTTTCCGTACACAACCAAGCCCGCGTCACTGCGACGCCTTCTGAAAGACATTCCGCAGAAGCCGAAGCCCCCGAAGTTCGACATGACGCTGTTGAGATCGTGGGGCTTTAGCGACCAAAACGATCACAGCATGCTTCGCGTTCTAAAGAGCGTAAATCTCCTCGACAGCAAGAACGAACCTACCGACCTCTACTCTAGATTCATGAATCTAGAGGGCGGAGAACGGGCGCTCGGGCCTGAAATCAAGCGTGTTTACGCGCCGCTCTTTCAAGCCAGCCATACGCCGTATAACGAGACTAATGACAGGCTCCAGAATCTATTCAACATTCACTCCGGTGGCGGCTCGCGCGCGCTGGACCAGCAGATTCAGACTTTCAAGGCTCTGTGTGAGAACGCCGTGTTTGATGGGTTGGCTAATGATCCGTTGAGCATAGGAGCTACGACGGCACTTCCGGCCATGTCTAGTTCAGGCTTTCAGCCCTCCGCGGCTGCCACGTCAATGCCAGGGATAAACATCAACCTGCACATCCATCTCCCTGAAAACAAAACGCGCCGCGACTACGAAGACATCATCGAAAGTATCGGTCGCTACATCTTCGGAAGATCACAAAATGACAGCCGCGAATGAGTTAACGCTAGGAGCGATCCTCGATGGCGTCGACAATCTGCGCGCTGAAGGCGATCGGAGCGGACGCGCCGCGCCGGTAAACGACATTGACATCGCCTCCGTCCTTGCGGCGCTGCGCTCGTTCACGGACATTGTTCGATACCTCAACACGCGACGAAGCGCCGGAGCGATTCTCGACCTCACGAATGAAGCCGCTGTCCAAGACGCGCTTTATCTGATGCTACGCCCCTGGGTCTTAGACCTCGTGCCTGAGAATCCGACCGACAAGATCGCCAATCGCTTCTCGATCAAGGACTTTGTCTCAAAGGAAAATCGGTTCGTCATTGAGGCGAAATTTGTAAGAAGTCCGGAGCATGGAAAGTCTCTGGTTAAAGAGGTCAATGACGATATTGAGACTTACAGGTATCACTCTCACTGCGATGATCTGGTGTTCTTCATATATGACCCTGAGGGGTACATTCCCGATGCCGCGGCGATGGAACGCCATCTCAAGGTCGCAAGGTCCTACGACGGCCGCACTCTAAGATGTCATGGCGTCATAAAACCGTAGATGCCTAAGGGGGTGCCTAAGGGGGTAACGGGTTGGGGGTAACGGGGTCAGGTTGGACTGCCCCGTATTCCACAGACAGGTAGTCAGGATACAGACCTGACGGTTTGGTAATCCCGCTCTGCCTGCATTGGCGACCGGTAGCCCAGTGCCGAGTGCATGCGGGTGCGGTTGTAGAACAGTTCGACATACTCGAACACCGCCGTGCGGGCGGCGTCCCGATTTTCGAACGGTTTATCGTCCATCAGTTCCAGCTTGAGCGTGGCGAAGAAGCTCTCGGCCATGGCGTTGTCGTACGGCAGGCCCGGACGACTCATGCTCAGCCGGATTTTCGCCGCCTCCGCTTTTGCCCGGTACCGCGCGCCGGTGTACTGACTGCCGCGATCGTGGTGAAGGAGCAGCCCGGGTTTCGGACGACGCTGCTGTAGCGCCATCTCGAGGGCGCGTTCGGTCAAATCCAGGCGCTGGTGGTCGTCCATCGCCCAGCCGATGACGCGACGGCTGCACGCATCGACCAGCGCGGCGAAGTACAGCGGACCTTCACGTGTTGGCAGCACGGTCATGTCGCCAACCCATAGCCGGTCAGGCGCATCGGCCGCGAACGGCCACGTGCACAGCCGCGGCGCTGCCGGGGTGCGCTGGTAGGCGGCGCGGGCGCGCATGAAGCGTCGGCGCCGGCGTGTCCACAAGCCTTGTTCACGTCGAAGGCGATCCATGCGGTGCCTGCCGCATTCGATGCCCCGGCTGCGCAACTCACGCCATAGGCGACGGCTGCCATAACACTCGCGAAGTTCGTGGTGCGTGGCCATGATCACCGCCGCCAAGCGCACGTCGGCCTGAGCGCGCGCGCTTGGCGGACGCCGCTTCCATGCGTGGTAGCCGCTGACCGACACCTGCAGCGCCCGGCACAAATCCGCGAGCGGGTACGTCAATCGTTGTCCGTCGATCCAGGCGTACCGCGCTTGGACGCGCTCGCGAAGTACGCCGTCGCTTTTTTTAGGATCGTGTTTTCCTGCTCCAGTCGCGCCACCTGCTTTCGCAGCTGTGCCAGCTCCTGCTGCTGGGGCGAGCGCCGTCCCGAACCGCGGAAGGCATGCACACCTTCAGCCTTTAACGCCTCGCGCCACTTGTAGAGCCGGTTGCGCGGCACGCCGAGCTCAAGGGCGAGCTGCGCCACAGGCTTGTCGCCGCGCTCCATCAAACGCACGGCCTCGCGCTTGAACTCGGCAGTGAATCGCTGCCTTTCCATTCAACACCTCCGGGATTGTCCCCATTCTCAGGTGTCTGTGGAAGGCGGGCCACTCCAGGTTCACTTTTCTGTTGATGGCCTAGCCGCTCATCGCAGATGCTCACCAAAGCACCCCCAGCGTCCGCTCCCAGGCCAGCGCAGCCGCCTGCGGGTGATAAGCCGGGTCCGGATCGCGGTTGAAGGCGTGGTCCGCCTCTGCGTACACAAATACCTGCGATTGCGGCTGTTTTTGCCGGTGCAGTTCGATGGTTTTCGGCGGAATGGCCGCGTCCAGCGCGCCGAAGTGGAACATCAGCGGCGCCTGTGCGGGTTCATCCAGATAGGGCGGGTTGCGGGTGGCGTAATAGCTGACCGCCGGCAGGCCCAGCCGGGTATTGGCCAGCAGCGCCACCGTGCCGCCCCAGGAAAACCCCAGCACGCCCACCTTGTGGCCCTCCGCCTGCAGTAGCTGCGCGGCGGTTTCGGTGGCATCCAGGCCGCAGTCCAGGCCCAGCCGGTTCACGACGCTACGGCCGCGGTCGGCGCCGGCCTGGTCGGTGGGCAGCAGGAGTCCCGGCTCGATCAGGTCGAAATACGCCGGCGCCAGCGCGATGAAGCCGGCATCGGCCAGCCGTTCGCACAGGCGCTGGTAGTGCGGCAGCAGGCCGAAGATTTCGTGCGCCACCACCACCGCGCCGCGCGGCGTGCCGGCGGGATCCGCGCGCCAGGCCTGCACCGCGCCGCAGGGGGTGTAGAGGGTGTGCCAGTTGCCCATCGTGACTCCCGCGTGCTGCGTGCGATGGCGGACCACCGGTGATGGCGTTGCCCGATAGTAGCGGGCCAGGTTCCCTTCCAGTGGCGCCCGGCCCGCGTCTGCTTCAGTCACGACGGCGGATGCGGGAGACTGGCGGCGGTTTCACCGTTGGAGCGTGCCGCCATGTCCCCTGCGTCCCTTGCGTCCATCGCCACCGAGTTCCTGCGCCTGTGTGCTTCCGGGCAAGTGCGGGAGGCTTACGACCGCCATGTGGCGGAGGATTTCCGCCACCACAACGCCTGGTTCCCGGGCGACCGCGAATCGCTGCTGCGGGGGATGGAGGACAGCGCGCGCAGCGAGCCGAACAAGTCGTTCGAGGTCAAGCAGACCATCGAAAGCGGCGACCGGGTGGCGGTGCTGTCGCACCTGCGGCGGAAGCAGGCAGGCATCGACATCGCGGTGGTGCATATCCTGCGGTTCTCCGGCGGCAGGATCGTGGAGATGTGGGACGTGGGGCAGGTGATTCCGAAGGATTCGCCGAACGCGCTGGGGATGTTCTAGTCGCCGCTTTCCCGATTCCGTCCCGGATTCCGGCAGGTTCGTCGCGCGGCGGTTGCCGGTGCCTGCTGCCGACAGCACCGTAGGCGCTCCATTCAGGCCCTTGGGAGCCCGACATGAAAGCGCTGCTGGCATTGCTGGTCTGGTGCGTGCTCTTCGTCCTGTGCTGGCCGCTGGCGTTGCTGGCGCTGGTGCTCTGGCCGCTGGTCTGGCTTATCGCCCTGCCATTCCGGCTGGTGGGCATCACGTTCACCGCGCTGTTCGCCTTCCTGCAGGCGCTGCTCTTCCTGCCGGCGCGCCTGCTGGGCTGGCGCCCCGCGGCCCGCACGGCAGCGGCCTGATCCGGCTGCCGGATTTCCTTTCTTCTTCCCACGACGCAGGGACAACGCGTGCAATCCACTCCCGTGATCGCGGCTGCGATCCTGTTCACCCTTGTTGCCGCGCTGCCGGCCACCGCTGCCGGGGGCGATGACGATGCGCGCCTGCGCGAGACCCTCCATCGCCTCGACCGGCAGGTGTTCGATGCGTTCAACCGGTGCGCGGATGGCGACGAACTTGCGAAGCATGCGGCGTACTTCGCCAGCGACGTCGAGTTCTACCACGACAACGGCGGGGTCACCTGGAGCCGCGACGCGATGATCGGAAACACCCGGCAGCACGCCTGCGGCAGGTACACGCGCCAGCTGGTGGAGGAAAGCTTCCGGGTCTCGCCGGTCAAGGATTTCGGCGCGATTGCGACCGGTGTCCACCGCTTCTGCCAGAGCGATACCAACCAGTGCGAGGGCGAGGCGGAGTTCGCGATGGTGTGGCGCAACACCGATGGCAAATGGGAAATCACCCGCGTCCTGAGTTACGGCCATCGCGCGGCAGCGCCGACGTCCATGGCGCACGACGCGGGGAAGTGACCCGGTCACGGACGCGGCAGGTAGCGCCTCCACCCGGTCACACGCAGGACCCGCAGCGATGCGGGTCTTCTTTTTTGCGCAGCGGGGAGGTGAGGCGCTGGCGGAAATCGTGCGTCATCCGACGCGAGCGGACGCGGACCGGTACCGGTTTCCCCGCATTGGCGCCGGTGGATGCCGTGTTCGTCGCAATGGCCGGCCGGGGGCGCTGATGGCTGCCTAGGATGGCGCCCGCCGGTTCCCACCGGGACCGTAACCCGCCACTGCCGGAACCCCACCATGCCCCGTTTTGTCCGCCGTTCGCTGTTCGTGTTGACCGGATTGTTGCTTGCCGCCGCCGTGACGGACGTGGCGAGCTATGACGCAAAGGCATGGCTGGCGGACTACGCGCGGCTGAAGCGCGACATGGCGCAGGGCTACGCCAATCTTGACTGGGTGGTGGAGCGTCGCGGTCTGGATCTGGTGGCGCTGGACCGCGACACCAGCGCTGCCCTGCAGGGCGCGCATTCGCAGGTACGGGCGTTCCTGGCGCTGCGCCGGTTCACCCGCGCCTTTGCCGATCCGCATCTGCGGCTGGTGCCGGGCGCGCGCGCTGATGCGGCGCCGGCAGCGGGCAACGCTGCGGCGGCTGCGGAGGAGATCGACCTGCCCGCCGGCAAGGACTGCGGCGCTGCGGGGTATGAAGAAGGCGAGCACGCCTTCGAGTTCCCGTTCGCATCGATGGCCGGCTGGACGCCGCTGCAGGGCGGCGACTTCCCGACCGGCCTGCTGGGCGATGTGGGCGTGCTGCGCATCGCGCAGTTCGGCGAAGACCAGTACGCCGACGCCTGCGCGCAGGTATTCCGCGCCGGGATCGGCACGCATGCGCTGAAGCTGGCCGTTCGCGAACTGCAGCAGCGCCGGCTGGTGCAGGCGATCCGCGACCTGCAGCGGCGCGGCGCGCGCCGGCTGCTGGTGGATGTGTCGGGGAACGGTGGCGGCACCGAATGGGTGACCGAAGTAGTGGCGCTGCTGACCGACCGCGAGCTGACCCGCGCACAGGCCCGGCTGCTGGCGCCGGGCTGCGACCGTTCCGCGGTCTGGACCGGCGCCGCGGCGCCCTGTCCCGTGCTGCAGCCGGACGCAGGGCGCGCGCGCCTGCAGGGCACCGGCGCATGGACCGGCCCGGTGCTGATCCTGGCGGACCGCCGCACCGGTTCGGCGTCGGAGGACTTCATCGCCTGGCTGCAGCAGAACCGGGTGGCGACGGTGCTGGGCGAAACCACCGCCGGCGCGGGCTGCGGTTACGTGGATGGCGGCAGCCGCACGCAGCTGGCGGTCGCACCGTTCGACGTGCGGATGCCGAACTGCGCACGCTTCCTGGACGATGGCACCAACGAGATCGAAGGGCTTCGCCCCGACGTGGCTCTGCCGATGCAGTCCGCCGATGCCGCGGAGAAGGCGCGGGCGCTGCAGGCGGCGTTGGAATCGGATGCCGGGTGAGCCGCGCACCCGGACTGCGCCCCGTCATGACGCGCGAGGCCCGCATCGCTGCGGGCCCTGTCGGTTGTGTTGGGGGGGCGGAAGCGGCTCAGTCGCGCAGCGCCAGCCGCTGCCCCAGCCGCACCGGGCTTTCCGCCTGCAGCGCCGGGTCCAGCGTGGCCACGCCCTTGGGCAGCAGCACGATCACGGTGCTGCCGTAGTTGAAGCGCGCCATTTCCGCGAAGCGTTCCAGGGTGATGCCCTTGCCGCGATAGTCCTTGCGGGTGATGGCATCGCCGTAGGCGGGGATCTCCACGCCGCTCCACACGGTTTCCACGCCGGACACCAGCAGCGCACCCACCATCACCTGCACCATCGGGCCGAAGTCGGTATCGAAATGGCAGACCAGCCGCTCGTTGCGGGCGAACAGGCCGGGCACGCTGGCCACCGCGTCGGTGCCCACCGAGAACAGCCGGCCGGGCACGTGCACGGTCTCGCGCAGGGTGCCGGTCCACGGCATGTGC
>JANJSW010000120.1 GCA_024711415.1 Thermomonas sp.
CGCTCCGGATTGCGCCGCGGGTTGTACCAGGACGGCCCCTTGACCATGCCGATCAGCAGCGCGATCTGCTCCGAGGACAGATCCTTCAGCTCGCGCCCGAACCAGAACTCGGACGCCGCCGCCACCCCGCGGATCGCCTGCGCGCCGCGCTGGCCCAGATCGACCTGGTTGAAGTACGCCTCGAGGATGGTGCGCTTGTCGTAGCGCGCCTCCAGCAGCAGCGCGAACAGGATTTCCTTGACCTTGCGGGTGTAGGTCTGCTCCTTGCCGATGCCGAGCAGGCCACTGCGCGCCAGCTGCTGGGTCAGGGTGCTGGCGCCCTGGCGGGTGTCGCCGCCGGACTTCACGTTCACGAAGACCGCGCGCAGCATGCCGCTGAGGTCGATGCCGATGTGGTGGTTGAAGTCGCGGTCCTCGACCGCCTGCAACCCGGTGACCAGCAGCTCCGGCACTTCCTCGATCCGCACCAGCCGGCGCTCTTCCTGGTTCTGCCCGTACAGGGTGGCAATGCGCGCGGGGTCCAGCCGCGCGCTGCGCAGCGCGCGCTTGGCCTGGGCATCGCGGATCGCCGCCACCCGGCCGCTGGACAGGGTCACTTCCAGCACCGCCGGCGCCACCCGCCCGTCGACGTCGTTGTAGCCGCGGCTGGAGATGCGCCAGCGCGCGCCGTTGCGGTCGTAGGTTCCCGCCCGGCGGCCGTCGCCGTCGCGGTAGGAAGCGGCATCCAGCTCGGTCTTGAGGGTCTGCGCGTCCATCGCCAGGCCCTGCCGCAGCACCAGCGGACGCGCGTACACGCGGGTCGGCACCTGCCAGCGCAGCTTGCCGAAGCGCTCGCCGACCTGGTGGTTCAGGTACAGCAGGTAGGGGATCAGGAAACCCAGCAGCAGCGCCGCCGCGGCCAGCCCCCAGGTCAGCAGCCGCCGGCGCCAGCCGGCGCCACCGCCCGCACCACCACCCTCGTCGTCGTACAGCTCGTCTTCTTCGTCTTGGATGCGGGGCATTGGCTGGCGGTCGGCTGCTGGATGCGACAATGGCGTTGGCCCGAGTCTAGCGCAGCCGCCAGCGCGGCCATGTGCGGATTTCCCCGATTCTTGTGCAGGAGTTCAGCCGCATGCCCGTCCCCGTCGAAGCGCGCTTCTGGATCCTGCGCGCGCTGGGCCTGTGGCGGCGCGGCTGGGCCAGCCTGCGCACGCGCGGAGCGGCCGCCACCTGGCGCCGGGTGGCGCTGCAGTTCCAGCGCGCGCCGGCCGGCGCCGGCGCGCTGTACCTGCCTGCGGCGACGCCGTTAGCGCCGTTCGCGCCGTTCGCGCTGGCCACCGCCGAAACGCCGCGGGCCAGCATCGTGATCCCGGTTTACGGCGCCTTCGCGCACACGCTGGCCTGCCTGCGCGCGATCGCCGCGCATCCGCCGCTTGCTCCATTCGAGGTGGTCGTGGTGGACGACGCCTCGCCCGATGATTCGCTGGAAAGGCTGCGCGCCATCGGCGGCCTGCGCGTGCACGCGCGGCCGACCAATGGCGGCTTCATCGCCGCCTGCAACGACGGCGCGGCGCTGGCGCGCGGCGAATACCTGGTGTTCCTGAACAACGACACCGTGCCGCAGCCGGGCTGGCTGGATGCGCTGCTGGCCACCTTCGACACGGTGGCGGACGCCGGGCTGGTGGGCGCCAGGCTGGTCTATCCGGACGGCCGCCTGCAGGAAGCCGGCGGGGTGGTGTTCGCCGACGGCAGCGGCTGGAACTACGGCCGTTTCGACGATCCGGACGGCTGCCGCTACGGCTACCTGCGCGACGCCGACTACCTCAGCGGCGCGGCCATCGCGATCCCGCGCGCGCTGTTCCAGCGACTGGGCGGCTTCGATGCGCGCTATGCGCCGGCCTATTACGAAGACACCGACCTTGCCTTCGCGGTGCGCGCCGCGGGCCTGCGCACGCTGTACCAGCCGGCGGCGACGGTGGTCCACGACGAAGGCACGAGCTCCGGCACCGACACCGCCAGCGGCCCGAAGGCGGCGCAGGTGCGCAACCAGCAGGTCTTCGCCGACAAATGGCGCGACGCGCTGCAAAGCCAGCTGCCGGCCGGCAGCGAACCGACACCCGCGTTGCTGCATCGCGGCCAGAGGCAGGTGCTGGTCATCGACGCGCTCACCCCGCAGCCGGACCGCGACTCCGGCTCGCTGCGGCTGGTGGAACTGATGCGCCTGCTGATCGAGGAAGGCGCACACGTGGTGTTCCTGCCCGCCATCGGCAAGCCGGACGGCGCCTACACCCGCGCACTGCAGGCGCTGGGCGTCGAGTGCTGGCATGCGCCAGAAGCGGCGCGACTGCCGGCTTGGCTGCGCGAGCACGGGCCGCGTTTCCATGCGGCGATGGTCAGCCGCCACTACGTCGCCCGCGAATGCTTCCCGCTGCTGCGCCGGCACGCGCCGCAGGCGCGGCTGCTGTTCGATACCGTCGACCTGCACTACCTGCGCGAACGCCGCGCCGCCGAACTGGCCGGCGATGCCGCCGCCCTGCGCGCCGCCAACCGCACCCGCGCGCTGGAGCTGGCGCTGATCAACGAAGCCGATGCCAGCCTCGTGGTCAGTGCGGTGGAACGGACGCTGCTGGCGCAGGACGCGCCCGCGGCGCGCGTCGAGATCCTGTCCAACCTGCACCGGCCGGCGCCGCCCGGCCCCGGCTTCCCCAGCCGGCGCGACCTGCTGTTCGTCGGCGGCTTCCGCCATCCGCCGAACGTGGATGCGGTGCAGTGGTTCGTCGAGGCGGTGTTCCCGCGGCTGCGCGCCGCGCGCCCGGACATCGCCTTCCATTGCATCGGTGGCGACGTGCCCGAGGCGATCGCGCGGCTGGGTGGCGTCGACGGCGTGCACATCCACGGCCACGTGCCCGACCTGCAGCCCTGGCTGGACGGCTGCCGCATTTCGGTGGCGCCGCTGCGGTTCGGCGCCGGCGTCAAGGGCAAGGTGAACCAGGCGATGGCGCACGGCCTGCCGGTGGTCGCCACCGGCTGCGCAGTGGAAGGCATGCACCTGCGCGAAGGCGAGGACGTGCTGGTGGCCGACGACGCCGAGGCGTTCGCGCTGGCGCTGCTGCGGCTGTACGACGATGAAGCGCTGTGGTCGCGCCTGGCCGCGAACGGCCGCGCCAACGTGGCCCGCCACTTCTCCGCCGACGCCGCGCGCGCGGTGGTGCGGGCGCTGTTCCTGGATTGAAGCGGGCCCGGCCACCGGCGGTACAGACCGACCCACGCCCTGTCAGCGCAGCTTCTCCAGACGCGCCGCGAACTCACCCAATCCGGGCGTCTGCGGATCGAGGGCGCGCGCCTGCTCCAGCGCGCGCCGCGCGTCGGCGGTGCGGCCGGCTTCGAGGCGCTCGCTGCCGACGGCGATCCAGCGTTGCGCCAGCCGTCGGCGCGCGGTCGCCACGCCCTCGTCCGACGGCGCCAGTTGCCGCCATGCGTCCAGACAGACCAGGGCGCGACCGAGGTTGTTGTCGCGCAGGGCCGCTGCATTGCATTCGCGTGCGGCCGCCAGCAGCGCTGCCGATGCCTGCAGCACGCGCGGATCGCGCGGGGCCAGCGCGCGCGCCTCGCGCAACCGATCCCAGGCGCTGTCGCCGGGAGGCGTGAGCCAGTCGCCGCGGGCGCGGGCGCGCTCCATCTGTTCCAGCAGGCGGGCAACGCGCGCACGGGTTTGCGGCGTCACGGCCGGCGAGAGCGGGCGCGGTGGACGGCGCTGCTCGCCGCCCCGCTGCCGCTGCGCCTGCTGCAGGCGCGCGGCGTCCACGCCTGCCGCCTCCGCCAGCGCCAGCAGGCGTGCGGCCTTGGCCGCGGGCGCTGTGGCCGCGGCGCGCAGCAATGCATCGCCCAGAGGCGCGGCGCAGGCCTCGGGCAGCGAGCCTTCCTGCAGTTGGCGCAGCTTGCCGCAGGCCTGCGCCGCGGCTTCCAGCCGGCCGCGCCCCAACAGCTGGCGGATGCGCTGGCCGCGCGCCTCCAGCGCCCGTGCCAGGCCCGCGTGCAGCGGCGGCAGCGCGGCGTGGCCGGGATCGAAGCTTTCGGCGCGATGCAGCAGCTCCGCGACGTGCAGCAGCTGGCCGCGCGCCAGCATTCCGTCGGCCGGTTTCAACAGGTCTTCCAGCGCGTCCTCGCGGCCCTCCAGCGCCGGCTGGCTGCGCGGCTGCGCCTGCAACACCTGCTGGTACAGCGGCAGCGCGGCATCGGGGCCATCGTCCAGATGGCCGGCCGCATGCGCTGCCCGCGCGCGCGCCAGCAGCGCATCGATGCCGACGGCCTGCGCCTGCATCGCCTGCAATCGCGCGGACAGCACATCGACCCGCGCTTTCGGCGCCTGCAGTTCGCGCGCCAGCTGCAGCGCGGCGTGCGCCTGCGCGGCATCGCCCGTGGCAACGCTGGCTTCGGCGCGCGCCAGCGCCGCCTGTGCCACCCGCGCCAGGCCGTCGCGCGCCTCCAGCTGGTCCGGCTGCAGCGCCAGCGCCGCTTCGAACAGTTCGCGTGCGCCGCTGCCATCCGCACCGCTGAGCCGGCCGGCCTGCAGCGCGGCTTCCGCGCGCTGGCGCAGGGCGTCGTAACGCGGATCCGGCCACAGCCAGCGGCCCAGCGCGTCGCGATATGAGAACACGCCCAGCAGCCCCAGCACCAGGACCGCGCCACCTGCGATGGCGGCGATTCGCGCC
>JANJSW010000129.1 GCA_024711415.1 Thermomonas sp.
CCGCGATCGCCCTGCTGGCGCTGGGCTGAGCGGCGCAGCTCCTACAATGCCCGCATGAACATCCCCGACATCGACAGCGTCCGCAGCTACCTCACCGGCCTGCAGGACCGCATCTGCACTGCCATCGAAGGCGCCGACGGCAGCGCGCGCTTCATGGAAGACGCGTGGACGAAAGACCCCGCCAGCTCGCCGATCCGCGGCGGCGGGCGCACCCGGGTGCTGCGCGACGGCGCGGTGTTCGAACAGGCCGGGATCGGGTTTTCCGACGTTGCCGGCGACCGCCTGCCGCCGTCCGCGAGTGCCGGCCGCCCGGAACTGGCCGGAGCCTCATGGCGCGCGGTGGGCGTGTCGCTGGTGTTCCACCCGCGCAATCCGCTGGTGCCGACCACGCCCGCCAACGTGCGCCATTTCCGCGCCGAGCGCGACGGCGAGATCGTGGCCTGGTGGTTCGGCGGCGGCTTCGACCTGACCCCGTTCGACCCGTTCGATGACGATGTGCTGCACTGGCACCGCACTGCGCGCGCGCTGTGCGAACCGTTCGGCGCGCAGGCGCGCTACGACGCGCACAAAAAATGGTGCGACGAGTATTTCTTCCTCAAGCACCGCGACGAAACCCGCGGCGTGGGCGGGCTGTTCTTCGACGACCTGCACGGCGACTTCGACGACTGCTTCGGCTACATGCGCGCGGTCGGCGACGGCTTCCTCGACGCCTACCTGCCGATCATCGAACACCGCAAGGACACGCCTTACGGTGAGCGCGAGCGCCAGTTCCAGCTGTACCGGCGCGGCCGCTACGTGGAGTTCAACCTGGTGTTCGACCGCGGCACGCTGTTCGGCCTGCAGAGCGGCGGCCGCACCGAATCGATCCTGATGAGCCTGCCGCCGCTGGTGCGCTGGGAATACGGCTACCAGCCCGAGGCCGACAGCGCCGAGGCGCGGCTGGCCGACTACCTGCGTCCGCGCGACTGGCTGGCCGAGCTGGCCTGATCAGTCGCGCATCAGGGTGGACTTGCCGAACAGGCTTTCCACCAGATCCACTGCCAGCTTGGCGGTGGCGTTGCGGCGGTCCAGCGCGGGGTTCACCTCGACCAAGTCGAGCGAGCCCAAGCGGCCGCTGTCGGCGACCATCTCCATGATCAGCTGCGCCTCGCGGTAGTTCACGCCGCCGGGCACGCGGGTGCCGGTGCCGGGCGCGATCGACGGGTCCAGCATGTCGACGTCGAAGCTGACGTGCAGGTGGGTGTCGGCATCCACGCCTTCCAGCGCCTCTTCCATCGTGCGACGCATGCCCACTTCATCGATGTAGCGCATGTCGTAGATGTCGAGGCCGTGTTCCTTGACCAGCCGCTTCTCGCCCGGATCGACCGAGCGGATGCCGATCTGGCGTACCTGCGCCGGAGTGATCGCCGGCACCACGCCGCCCAACGTGGTCAGCGCCTCCGGCCCCATCCCGCACAGGCAGGCCACCGGCATGCCGTGGATGTTGCCGCTGGGGGTGAGCGCGCTGGTGTTGAAGTCGGCGTGCGCGTCCAGCCACAGCACCCGCAGATTCTTGCCGTTGTCGCGGCAGTGCGCGGCCACCGCGGCGATCGAGCCGATGGCCAGGCAGTGATCGCCGCCGAGCAGGATCGGCATGCGCCCGGCGCGCAGTTCGCCGAGGCTGGCATCGAACACCGCGCGGTTCCACGCGGTGACTTCGGCGAGGTGGCGATAGCCGTCCACCGGCGGGCTGACCGGATTACGCGGGCCCGGGACGTCGCCGATATCGCGCGCGTCGACGCCGCGGGCGGCGATGGCCTCCACCAGCCCGGCCACCCGCAGCGCTTCCGGTCCCATCGAGGCGCCGCGCCGGGACGCGCCGATGTCGGTGGGCACGCCGAACACGGAAACGGGCGGATAGGCACGGGTCATGGTGACTCCAGGCGCTGGCAAGAGCGCGGATGCTGGCGGGAGTGGTGCCGCTTGTCCGAATCGAACGGACGACCTGCTGTTTACAAGACAGCTGCTCTACCAACTGAGCTAAAGCGGCGGGCAGCCGATTCTATCAGGCGACATGATCGCCGCCGGGCGCGCTGCAGCGCGCCCTCAGCGCAGCTGCGCGCAGTCCAGCGGCTGCGCGCGCGCGATCCGCGCCAGCGCGGCGCGATCCGCGCCCGCCGGCAGGCGCGCGTCCAGCCACGCCTGCGCGGGGGTGCCGCCCACCGGTTCCACCTGCGCCTGCACGCCCTTGCCCTGCAGTTCCGCCTGCCGCCTGCGCGCGCCGGTTTCGCTGCTGAAGCGGCCCAGCGCGATGCTGTTGGCGTCCGCGCCCTGTGCCATCACGAACAGATCGGCGACGCCCGCGGCCTTGAGCCGCTCGGCCAAGGCCACTGCCGCTTCGCGCGAGGGCTGCGCCGGCAGGAACACTTTCCAGCCGCGCACGCCGCGGGCGCGCTCATCGAAGGCCGTCGCAGTCACGCCGGCCGTGGCCAGCGCGGTGCGCGCGCTGGTGCGCGCGGCA
>JANJSW010000206.1 GCA_024711415.1 Thermomonas sp.
GCCACCGAGGCGCCCACCGGCCCCAGCGCCTCGCCCGCCTCGAACGCGGCCTTGAAGTCGCCGCGATGGAAGGCGCGCCAGGCCTCCTGCAGCGTCGTGGCCAGCGCGTCGGCATCGAGCTTCGGCGCGGCCTTGCCGGCCGCTTTCAGCAGCGAAGTGGCTCGCTTGGCATCAGGAAAAGGTTCGCAGTCCCCGGCGTGCAACTTCGGCCACGCCTTCTTCAGCGCATCGCCGGCATGGACAAAGGCTTTGGCGTCGAACGGAAATGCAGCCCAGGCGGAAGCGGCGGATTTCTTGCTGGCCATGCGGCGATGCCCTGATCTAGGTCCGGCGGCCAGCATCCCGCCACCCGCGGCCGCTGGCAAGAGGCGATAGTGTGTTTGCTCGACCGCAGCAGCCCAGCCTGCGCACATCCCCCGCCCCGGACCCCGCCATGCCCGTCCGCCGGAAGCCGCCCTCCCGCCGCGCCACCGCGGTGCTGTTCACGCCGACGCCGCGCCACCTGTGGTTGGCCGCGCTGGGCCTGCTGGCCACGGCACGCCGGCTGTTGCCGCCGGTCGGCACGCGCCGCGGCAAGCCGGGCAAGTAGGGCCGGCCAGCGCCGCCGCGATCAGTCGATGTAGGCGCTGGTCAGGGTATTCAGGTGTACCCGCTCGGCGTCGCGCAGGAACGGCGCGACCAGCATCATCACCTGCACGATGCCATCGCGGACCGAGGCCTGTTCGTCCTTGTCGCCGCGCGCCGCCGCATAGTTCATCCAGAAGGTGGCGATCACCAGCACGTTGGTGGCGGCCGCGTCCAGTTCCGCCGCGGACGCGCGCATCACCCCCGCCTGCACCAGCCCGCGCATCACCGTGTGCGCCTGGTCGTCGGCGCGCTTGAGGATGCGGGCAAAGCGCAGCCGCAGGCGGCGGTTGCGGCTGAGGATGTCGACCAGGTCGCGGTACAGGAAGCGGTAGTCCCAGATGCACTCGAACACCAGGTGCAGCTGCAGCCAGACATCCTCCAGTCCGGGCAGGCGGCCTTCCGGCGCGACCAGCGCGGCATCCATCCGCGCCTCGTAGCCGGCGAACAGCTGCTCGATGATGTCGTCCTTGTTGCGGAAGTGGTAGTACAGGTTGCCGGGGCTGATCTCCAGCTCGTCGGCGATGTGGTTGGTGGTGACGTTCGGCTCGCCCTGCGCGTTGAACATCGAAAGCGACGCATCGAGGATGCGCTGGCGGGTCTGCCTTGCCATGCCGGGCTCCGTCAGGCGGTGAGTTTTTTCACCAGGTCCACGTACTTCTGCATCGCCTGTTCCTGCGCGGTGCCCTTGAGCTTGGCCCAGGCCTCGTACTTGGCGGTGCCGACGAAATCGAAAAACCCCGGCTTGGCACCGCTGACGTCGCCCTCCGCGCCCTGTTTGTAGAGGGCATACAGGCGCAGCAGGGTGTCGTTGTCCGGGCGCTCTGCCAGCGCATGCACGTCCTTGGCGGCTTGCTCGAACAGTGCTTTCAGGTCAGACATCGGCATCTCCCCTTGCGTTGAGGCGGCCATATCAACATGCGCTTCCGCAAGGGTCAATACGGCAGGGAATTGTCGCGCGGGCGCGGCTCTGGCAACGTAGCGGCAGCGGGCGCGCAACGCGCCGGGCAAGCCTGAGGGGATGCGCAATGGCTTATTTCGTGACTGGCGGCACCGGGTTCATCGGCCGCTTCCTGATCGACAACCTGCTCAAGCGCAAGGGCACGATCCACGTGCTGGTGCGCAAGGATTCGATGAAGAAGTTCGAGGCGCTGGCGAAGCAGCGCGGCTGGGACCGCAAGCGCGTGCTGCCGGTGGCCGGCGAGATGACCGCGCCGAAATGCGGGCTGTCCGCCGCGCAGCTGCGCGCGCTGTCGGGCAAGGTGAAGCACTTCTTCCACCTGGCCGCGATCTACGACATGGCGGCCAAGCCGGATGCACTGCACGCGGCCAACATCGACGGCACCCGCAACGCGCTGGAGCTGGCGGTGGCAATCAAGGCCGGCTGTTTCCACCACACCAGTTCGATCGCCGCCGCCGGCATGTACCCGGGCGTGTTCCGCGAGGACATGTTCGAGGAGGCCGAAGGGCTGGACGACCCCTACCTGCGCACCAAGCACGAGTCGGAAGGCCTGGTGCGCGAGGAGAAGCGGATCCGGTGGCGGATCTACCGTCCCGGCATGGTGGTCGGCCATTCGAAGACCGGCGAGATCGACAAGATCGACGGCCCCTACTACTTCTTCACCTTCCTCAAGAAGCTGCGCCAGGCGCTGCCGCCGTGGATGCCGACGCTGGGCATCGAGGGCGGCCGGGTCAACATCGTGCCGGTGGACTTCGTCGCCGACGCGATGGACCACATCGCCCACAAGCCGCGCCTGGACGGCCACTGCTTCCACCTGACCGACCCGGAGCCGCTGCGCGTCGGCGAGGCGATGAACACCTTCGCCCGCGCCGGCCACGCACCGGAAATGACCATGCGCATCGACGCACGCATGTTCGCCTTCCTGCCTGGCAGCGTGCGCATGGCGGTGGGCAGCCTGCCGCCGGTGCGACGCTTCATCGGCATGCTGCTGCGCGACTTCAAGATCCCGAAGGAGACCCTGAAGTTCATCACCTACCCCACCCGCTTCGACAACCGTGAGGCCGAGCGTGCGCTCAAGGGCAGCGGGATCGCGGTGCCGCGGCTGGACGACTACGCCTGGCGGCTGTGGGATTACTGGGAGCGCCACCTCGACCCCGACCTGTTCATCGACCGCAGCCTGAAAGGCAAGGTTCGCAACAAGGTGGTGGTGATCACCGGCGGCTCCTCCGGCATCGGCCTCGCCACCGCGCAGAAGGTGGCGGCGGCTGGCGCGGTCACGGTGATCGTGGCGCGCGGCGAGGAAGAGCTGTTCAAGGCGCGCGATGCGATGAAGGCCGCCGGGGGCAAGGTATTCGCCTACACCGCCGACCTGTCCGACATGGCCGACTGCGACCGGCTGGTGGCGACGATCCTGCAGGAACACGGCCAGGTGGACGTGCTGGTCAACAACGCCGGGCGTTCGATCCGTCGATCCATCGAAGCCAGCTACGACCGCTTCCACGATTTCGAGCGGACCATGCAGCTGAACTACTTCGGCAGCATCCGCCTGATCATGGGCTTGATGCCGTCGATGACCCACCGCCGCAAGGGCCACATCATCAATATCAGTTCGATCGGGGTGCTGGCCAGTTCGCCGCGCTTCGCCGCCTACGTCGCCAGCAAGGCCGCGCTGGATGCGTTCAGCCGCTGCGCGCAGGGCGAACTGTCCGGCAAGGGGATCAGCTTCACCACCATCAACATGCCGTTGGTGAAGACGCCGATGATCGCGCCGACCAAGATGTACGACAGCGTGCCCACCCTGACCCCGGACGAAGCCGCCGACCTGGTGGTGAAGGGCATCATCGAACGTCCCAGCCGCATCGCCACGCGCCTGGGCATCTTCGCCGCGCTGGTCAACGCGGTTGCGCCGAAGGCCTACGAGGCGGTGATGAGCACCGCGTTCGAGCTGTTCCCGGATTCGGCCGCGGCCAAGGGCGACAAGCAGGCGCTGCGCGACCAGACGCCCAGCCAGGAACAGATCGCCTTCGCGGCGCTGATGCGTGGGGTGCACTGGTAGCGATCATCCAGCGTTCGTGGTCTCCGGCGTTGCCCCCACTGGGGCGGGCCGGGGCTGGAGACCAGCGGCGACAGGGATGTCGCCGAGGAGCCGACATGG
>JANJSW010000152.1 GCA_024711415.1 Thermomonas sp.
TACCTGTCCGAGGCGATCGGCAAGCTCGGCGTCGGCAACCGCATCGAGGCCTACCGGCTGGCGCGCCAGAAGGGCTGGCTGTAGCGGCGCTCAGCCCTCCGGCGGCGGCGCGCGCCGGCCACCGGCCATCGCCTCGAACACGCCGTCGCGGCGGATCCAGGCGTGGTGCAGCGCCGCCGCCACGTGCCCCAGCACGGTGGCGAACAGCAGCCAGGCCAGCAGGCCGTGGGCATCGCGCAGCCACGCGTACAGCACCGGATCATGCGGCGCGATCGCAGGCAGGGGCACGCCGCCGGGCAACAGCACCGCGTTGCCGGCGGCCGAGGTCAGCGCCCAGCCCAGCAGCGGCAGCGCCAGCATCAGCGCGTACAGCAGCACGTGCGAGGCGTGCGCGGCGGCGGCCTGCCAGCGCGGCAGGTCGGCCGGCAGCGTCGGCGGCGGATGGCGGCGGCGCACCCACAGGCGGACCAGCACCAGCACCAGCAGGGCCAGGCCCAGCGGGCGATGCAGCGCGATCAGCGGCGGCCGCAGGGTCAGCGAGGCCATCATCGCCACGCCGATCAGCAGCTGGGCCAGCAGCAGCACGGCCATCAGCCAGTGCAGCAGGCGGGCGAGCGGGACGAAGCGCGCTGCGGGGCTCATCGCGGACCTCCCTGGCCGGTGGCCTCCGGTGCCTGGCCGCGGGCGATCTCGCGCTCGCGGCGGTTGAACGACTGCGCGTACACCACTGCGCGCGCGGCGAGGATCGGGTCGTCGGAGGTCTCGATCCCGGGCGGCAGCACGGTGGGGTCGAAGTTGACGTCGCGGCAGGTGCCCTCGGCCTGCGGCGTCATCGTGTCCAGCCACAGCGTGCCGAGGGTGCGAGTGGGTCGTGACGCAGGCCACGGCTGCGAAGGGTCGCCCAACGCGTCGCCGGGGGCCGGCAGCGTCGCCACCAGATCCCAGGCTACCGGGCCGGCGGCCAGCCGGCGCGCGAACTCCGCGGCCAGGTAGTCCGGCGTGGCTGCGGCGCGCGCGGCGGCGTCCATCGCCACCAGCGGTGTGCGCGGGCGCAGTGACCAGCGCAGCGGCTGTTGACGACCGTCGGCGGCGACGAAGACGAAGGTGTGGATGCCGTTGTAGGTCGTGTTGGCCCAGCTCTCCGGCCACGGCGCGCTGGCCGCCCAGTCGCGGAAAGCGCGTGCGCTGGGGTATTTCGCCAGCACCGCGGCCATCCACGCCGGATCCGGCTTGCCGGTGGCGGGGTCGGGAATCTGTGCGCGGGTCTGTTCGAGGAAGGCCTCGGCGCTGGGCAGGGCGAAGAACGGGAAGCTGTTCATCGCCAGCCGCCAGTCCGCGCCGTCGTCGCTGCGCAGCTGCAGGGCCAGGCTGCGCACCCGCGCGCCGGCTTCGGCGCCGTGCGGATCGCCGCCGCCGATCGACAGCCGGCCCAGCACCGGCACCCGGCCCTGCGCGAACACCCGCGCCGACGACAGCGCGGCGCCGTCGGCCGTGCCTTCGAACCAGCCGCCGACGCAGACGCCGCGGCTGTGCGCGCGGCGGTAGCCGGGGTGTGGGCCGGCGGCGGCCTCGATCGCGCCGATCAGGGTGCGCGCGG
Source organism: Thermomonas sp. (assembly GCA_024711415.1). Taxonomy (GTDB): domain Bacteria; phylum Pseudomonadota; class Gammaproteobacteria; order Xanthomonadales; family Xanthomonadaceae; genus Thermomonas. Next base: position 1,598 of record JANJSW010000152.1, read on the forward strand.
TGGGCGGGGTGTGGCCCAGCCGTCCGGCGGCGTACAGGAAACCGGCGCCAGCAACGGCCACGACCGCGGCGATGGCGGCCAGCGGTCCCAGCGGCGGGCGTCGGCGGGGCGGAACGGGAGGCGGGGACATCGGAACTCCGGGAATTGTGTGGGAGGTACGAGTCGGACGTCCGGACGGATGCGTTATTCCCGCCAGCGGGAGGAATAATTCGCGGGCCGGTGCGTCTGACCGGCGAATCCCCCAATGGACGGATGCCCATGGACGCCCTCGACGAAGAGGCCTTGCAGATGCTGCTGCCGCGTTTGCGGCGCTTCGCCCGTTCGCTGGCGGGCGATCCCGCGACCGCCGACGACCTGGTGCAGGCCGCGCTGGAGCGCGCGCTGCGCCGCTGGGGCAGCCGCCGCGACGCCGAGGCGCTGCAGCCCTGGCTGTTCTCGATCCTGTACCGCCAGTTCGTCGACGAGCACCGCCGCGGCCGCCGCTGGCAGCGCCTGCTGGCCCTGCTGGGGGCGCAGGACGCGCCCACCGCGCCATCGCCCGAGCAGATCCACGCCGACCGCCTGCAGCTGGCGGCGTTCGCCCGCCTGCCGGCGGAGCAGCGCGCGCTGCTGCTGCTGGTGGCGGTGGAAGGCTTCAGCTACCGCGAGGCCGCCGACACCCTGGGCGTGCCGATCGGCACCGTGATGTCGCGCCTGTCCCGCGCCCGCGACCGGCTGCGCGCCGCCGCCGACGAGGCGCCCACCCCGACCCGCCGCCTGCGAGGTGTGCCATGACCTGGACCCCCGACGACGCCGACCTGCACGCGCTGGTCGATGGCCACCTGCCGCCCGACCGCCGCGACGCCGTGCTGGCGTGGCTGCGCGCGCATCCCGAGGCGCAGGCGCGGGTGGACGCGTGGCAGCGCGACGCGCACCTGCTGCGCGCCGACTGGGCCGGACTGGACGCGCCGGCCGTGCTGCCTTCGGCCATCGGCGTGGCGGCGGCGCGGCGACGCCTGGCCCGCCGCCGGCGTGCGCGGGTCGGGCTGGCCACCGCCTGCGCGCTGGCATTGGGCATCGGCACGCTGTTCGGCTGGCAGCTGCGCGGCGCCGGCGTCGGTGATCGCGCGCCCATGGCCGACGCGGTGGCGGCTTACCGGTTGTTCGCCACCGGACCGGCGCCGTTGGAGTTCGACGCCGGCCGGCGCACGCAGTTGCAGGCGTGGCTGCACGCGCAGTTCGGCGCGGCCGGCGACGTGCCGGACTTCAGCGCGCAGGGCTATCGCCTGGAAGGCGGGCGGCTGCTGTCCACGCCGGAGGGCGCGGCGGCGATGCTGGTCTACCAGGACCGCGACGGCGGCCGCATCGGCCTGTACCTGCGCCCACGCACGCCGCGCCTGGCCGCCCCGGGCGAACGCCGCGACGGCCGCCTGCTGGCGCAGTACTGGGCCGAGGGCCGCACCGCGTTCGCGCTGGTCGGGCCAGCCACGCAGGTACGGCTGCGCGCGCTGGCGCCGCTGCTGCGCGGCGCCGGCTGAGCCGCGGGATCAGCCCGCGGCGCGCGCCTTCAGCAGCGCGTAGGCGGCGCGCAGGCCCTGCGCCTCGCCACCGGCCGGCTTGCCGGGGCGGTCGCCGTCGTTCCACGCGTACACGTCGACGTGGCCCCAGCGCACGCCGTCGGCGACGAAGCGCTCCAGGTACAGCGCCGCGGTCACGCTGCCGGCCATGGTGGTATTGCTGGCGTTGGCCAGGTCGGCGATGCCGCTGGTGAGGTAGCGCAGGTAGGGGCGCCACAGCGGCATCCGCCAGAGCGGATCGCGCGCCATCATGCCGGCGTTGAGCCAGTCGTTGGCCAGCGCCTCGTCGTTGGCGTACAGCGCCGGCAGGTCCGGGCCCAGCGCGATGCGCGCGGCGCCGGTCAGGGTGGCGAAATCCAGCAGCAGGTCGGGTTGCAGTTCGCAGGCGCGAGTCAGCGCGTCGCACAGCACCAGCCGGCCCTCGGCATCGGTGTTGTCGATTTCCACGCTCACGCCCTTGCGGGTGGCGATCACTTCGCCCGGGCGGAACGCGTTCGGTCCCACCGCGTTTTCCACCGCGGCGATCAGCAGGGTGATCCGCAGCGGCAGCTTGCGCGCCATCACCAGTTCGGCCAGCGCCAGCGCGTGCGCAGCGCCGCCCATGTCCTTCTTCATGTTGCGCATGCCGGCGGCGGCCTTGAGGTCCAGCCCGCCGGTGTCGAAGCACACGCCCTTGCCGCAGATCACGACGTGCGGATGCGACGCGTCGCCCCAGCCCAGTTCGATGATGCGCGGCGCGCGATGCGAGGCGCGGCCGACCGCGTGGATGGCCGGGTAGTTCTGCACCAGCAGGTCATCGCCGGCAATGGCCGCGATGCTGGCGCCGTGCGCCTGCGCGATCGCGCGTGCGGTGGTTTCCAGTTCGTCCGGGCCCATGTGCTCGGTGGGCGTGTTGACCAGGTCGCGCACGCGCACGCAGGCGGCCAGCAGGTCGAAGGTTTCGGCGTCTAACGCGCCGACCAGCCGGCTGCTGTTGGCCGGCGCCTGCTTGTAGCGGCTGAAGCGGTACAGGCCCAGGCCCCAGCCCAGCTGCAGGGCGCGGCGGGCATGGCCATCGAACTCGTCGGCCAGCTGCCAGTCGCCCGCCGGCAGCGCGCGCGGCGCGTGCGCCCACGCCAGCGGATCGTGCGCATCCTCCAGGCCCAGCACCGCGCCGGCCACGCGGCCATCGGCATCCGCCCAGGCCTGCGCGCTGCCGGCACTGCCGTCGAAGCGCTGCGCGGCCAGCCACGCCTGCACCGGCGCGGGCTGGGCCGCGCACCAGCTGGCGAAATCGGCCTTGCGCACGGCGTGCAGCGGCAGCGGGGCATCGGCGGTGGCGGTGAAGCCGGCGGGCAGGCTCATGCGGCGTTCTCGAACAGGGCGCCCGCGTCCAGCCAGTCGGCCAGCGCGGTCAGGGTGGGAATGTGCAGGTCGGCGCGCGCCAGCGGCTCCGGCCAGGCGTGGTCGCCGCGGTCGATCCAGCAGCTGCGCAGGCCGGCGTTGGCGGCGCCGGCCACGTCCATGTGCGGATGATCGCCCACGTGCAGGACTTCACCGGGCGCGCAGCCCAGCCGGCGGCAGGCTTCGTGGAACAGGCCTGCATCCGGCTTGGCCGCGCCGTATTCGCGCGCACCCAGCTGGAAGCGGAACAGGCTGGCGATGCCGATCGCGGCCAGGTCGGCGTTGCCGTTGGTCAGCGCGGCGATCGGCAGGTGCGCGGCGATGCGCTGCAGGCCGTCGTGCGCGTCGGGGTAGAAGTCCACCCGGTTGCGCTCGTGGAAGAAGATCGCGTACGCCGCGCTGGCCAGCGCCGGGTCATCGCCGCTCTCGCGCAGCGCGCGCTCGATGGTCAGCCGGCGCAGCAGGCCGAGGTCGTGCGCGTGCTGCGGGAACTCGCTGAACACCCGCTCGCGCAGCGCGCGCATCTCGCTGATCGGGAAACGCTCGGCGGTGCGCGGGCTGTGCTCGGCGAACCAGGCGTGCAGGGCGGTTTCGATGCGCTCCCCGATCGGGGCGAACGGCCACAGGGTGTCGTCGAGATCGAGGGTGATGGCGCGGATAGGGAGGTTCACGCCGCCATTGTAGGCCGGCCAGTCGGGGCGCGGGTCCTGCGTGGCCCTGCCCGGCGCCGGCCTACTCGAGCAGCCGGGCCCAGCCGTCCATGCCCTCCACGCGCGCCAGCAGGATCTTCACGCAGACCAGCATCGGCACCGCCAGCAGCAGGCCGATGATGCCCCAGAGCCAGCCGAACACCATCAGCGCCAGGATCAGCACCAGCGGCGACAGCGCCATCCGCCGGCCGAGGATGATCGGGGTGACGATCTGCCCTTCCAGCGTGTGCAGGCCCAGGTAGATCGCCGCCGGCAGCAGCGCGCGCAGCGGCTCGTCATAGCTGGAGAAGCCCATCAGCAGCATCAGCACGATACCGATCAGCGGGCCGACGTAGGGTGCGAAGTTGAGCAACATCGCCATCGTGCCCCACAGCAGCGCCTCGTCCACCGGCATGTCGAGGAAGAACGCCAGGCAGGCGGCGAAGGCCAGCCCCACCACCGCGTTGATCGCGCTGATGGTCAGCACGTAGCGGCTGATCTCGATCTCGATCGCGTGCAGGATCTCCACCGTCAGTTTCTTCTTCTGCCGGTCCGGCAG
>JANJSW010000273.1 GCA_024711415.1 Thermomonas sp.
CTGGTGCTGCTGCCGCTGCTGGTGTTCCTCAACTCGGCGGTGCAGCACCAGTCGCTGCTCGGCAACTTCCCGATGCGGATCCGCTGGAACGTGCACCGCTACCTGCTGCGGCAGTCGATGGGCTATTTCCAGGACGAGTTCGCCGGCCGCATCGCCACCAAGCTGATGCAGACCTCGCTGGCGGTGCGCGAGACCGTGGTCAAGCTGTTCGATATCGGCAACTACGTGCTGGTGTATGTCGGCGGCACGCTGGTGGTGGCGGCCAGCGCCGACTGGCGGCTGATGCTGCCCTTCCTCGGCTGGCTGGCCTGCTATGGCCTGCTGATGCGCTGGTTCGTGCCGCGCATGGGCGCGGTGTCGCAGGCGCAGGCCGACGCGCGCTCGCAGATGACCGGGCGCATTGTCGACAGCTACACCAACATTGCCACGGTCAAGCTGTTCTCGCATTCGCAGCGCGAGCAGGCCTATGCGCGCGAGGCGATGGCCGGGTTCCTGCACCCGGTGTACCGGCAGATGCGGCTGGCCACCATCGCCTACAGCCTGCTGTACGCGTTGAACATGGCGCTGCTGTTCGCGGTGGCTGCGGTCGGCATCGGCCTGTGGCTGCACGGCCATGCCAGCGCCGGCGCGCTGGCGATGGCACTGGCCCTGGCGCTGCGCTTCCTCGGCATGTCGCACTGGATCATGTGGGAACTGTCGGCGCTGTTCGAGAACATCGGTACCGTGCACGACGGCATCAGCTCGATCGCGCTGCCGCCCACGGTGGACGACGCGCCGGATGCGCCGGCGCTGCCGCAGGTGCGCGGCGACGTGCGCTTCGAGAACGTGGCCTTCCACTACGGCAAGGGCAGCGGCGTGATCGAGCACCTCGACCTGCACATCGCGCCGGGCGAGAAGATCGGCGTGGTCGGCCGCAGCGGCGCCGGCAAGTCGACGCTGGTCAACCTGCTGCTGCGCTTCCATGACGTGGAGGCCGGGCGCATCACCATCGACGGCATCGACGTGGCGGGCGTGCAGCAGGACTCGCTGCGCGCGCAGATCGGCGTGGTCACCCAGGACACCTCGCTGCTGCACCGCTCGGTGCGCGAGAACATCCTCTACGGCCGGCCCGATGCGAGCGAGGCGGACCTTCTCGACGCGGCGCGGCAGGCGAACGCCGACGGCTTCATCGCCGAGCTGGTGGATTCGCAAGGCCGACGCGGGCTGGACGCGCAGGTGGGCGAGCGCGGGGTGAAGCTGTCGGGCGGCCAGCGCCAGCGCATCGCCATCGCCCGCGTGCTGCTGAAGAACGCGCCGATCCTGGTGCTGGACGAAGCCACCTCGGCGCTGGACTCGGAAGTCGAGGCGGTGATCCAGGAGAACCTGTACCGGTTGATGCAGGGCAAGACGGTCATTGCGATCGCGCACCGGCTGTCCACCATCGCGGCGATGGACCGGCTGGTGGTGATGGACGCCGGCCGCATCGTCGAAACCGGCACCCACGAGGAGCTGCTCGCGCGCGGCGGGCTGTATGCGCAGCTGTGGAAGCGGCAGTCGGGCGGTTTCCTGGAACTGGATGCGCTGGCGGGCGGCTGATCCCGGCCGCCGCCTATCGCGCATACTTGCCGAACCGCTCCCGAGGACACCGCCATGCGCATCGCCCTGCCCCTTGCCCTGACGCTGGCGCTGGCCGCCTGCGCCACCGCCGCACCCGAAGAAATGCTGGCGCAAGGCGCGGTGCCGGCGACCCGCACCGAAGCCAACGGCGACGTGGTCACCGAATACCGCAACGGCGGGCGCCTGACCATGGTCAAGGTCGTGCCGGCGCGCGGCCCCACCTATTACATCTACGACCGCAACGGCGACGGCGTGGTCAACGACGCCGACGCCAATGGCGGGCCGATGACCTATTACAAGCTGTTCAGCTGGTAAGCGCGCAGGCCATCACGCCGGCGTCAGGTTCGCGTACGCCAGCACCAGCCACTTCGAGCCGACCTCGTCGAAGTTGACCTGCACGCGCGCGTGCGGGCCGCTGCCTTCCACGTCGGTGACGAAGCCGGTGCCGAACTTCGGATGGCGGACGTTGGCGCCCAGCCGCACCGGCGGCGCTTCCAGCGCGGCATGGCCGAAGTCGCGGCGCGGCTGCGGGGCGAAGCCGCCGCGCGCGAAGCTGGGCTGCTGCTTCGGGCGGATCTCGCGCAGCAGCGGCTTGGGAATCTCGCGCAGGAAGCGCGACGGCAGACCGTACATGTCGCTGCCGTGGATGCGGCGCGATTCGGCATGGCACAGCACCAGCTGCTGGCGGGCGCGGGTGATGCCGACGTAGGCCAGCCGGCGCTCCTCGGCCATGCGGCCCGGCTCCTCCGCCGAGCGCATGTTGGGGAACAGGCCTTCCTCCAGCCCGACCAGGAACACCAGCGGGAACTCCAGGCCCTTGGCGCTGTGCAGGGTCATCAGCTGCACGCCGTCCTCGCCGGCCTGCGCCTGGCCTTCGCCGGCTTCCAGCGCAGCGTAGGCGAGGAAGGCGACCAGCTCCGGCATCGACGCCGCGTCTTCCTCGTCGCCGCGCACGAAGCGCGACGCCACCGACACCAGTTCGTCGAGGTTGTCGGTGCGCGAATCCTGCTGGCCGCGCGATTCGTTCTCGTAGTGCACGCGCAGGCCGGAGCGGGCCAGCACGTGGTCGGTCTTCTCCGCCAGCGGCATCGGCGCGGTTTCGCTGGCCAGCGCGTCGATCAGCTGCAGGAAGCCGGCTACCGCGTTGCGCGCGCGTGCGGCCAGCGTCGAGTGCTCGCACAGCCGGCGCGAAGCCCGCCACAGCGATTCGCGATGCTCGCGGGCGGCGCGGCGGATCTCGTCCAGCGTACGGTCACCGATGCCGCGCACCGGCGTGTTGACCGCACGTTCGAACGCCGCGTCGTCGTCGCGGTTGGCGAGCAGGCGCAGGTAAGCCAGCGCGTCCTTGATCTCCGCGCGCTCGAAGAAGCGCATGCCGCCGTACACGCGGTAGGGGATCTGCCGCTTCAGCAGCTCCTCTTCGAACGCGCGCGACTGCGCGTTGCTGCGGTACAGGATGGCGGCGTCGCCGTGACTGCCGCCGTCGCGCACCCACTGCGAGATCCGGTCCACCACGTAGGCGGCCTCGTCCATCTCGTTGTAGGCGGCGTACAGGTCGATGGCCTCGCCTTCGCCGGCCTCCGTCCACAGGCGCTTGCCCAGGCGGTCGTCGTTGTGGGCGATCACCGCGTTGGCGGCGTTGAGGATGTTGCTGGTGGAGCGGTAGTTCTGCTCCAGCCGGATGGTCTGCGCGCCGGCGAAGTCGCGCAGGAAGCGCTGCACGTTCTCGACCTTGGCGCCGCGCCAGCCGTAGATGGCCTGGTCGTCGTCGCCGACCACGAACACCTGCCCTTCGCTGCCGGCAAGCAGGCGCACGAAGCCGTACTGGATGGCGTTGGTGTCCTGGAACTCGTCCACCAGGATCTGGCCGAAGCGGTGGCGGTAGTGCGCCAGCAGTGCCGGGTTCTCGCGCAGCAGCTCGTGCGCGCGCAGCAGCAGCTCGGCGAAGTCCACCAGCCCGGCGCGCTCGCAGCGTTCCTGATAGGCGGCGTAGGCGCGCAGCAGGGCGTCGTTCCACGGGTCGTTCGCGGCCGGCTGGATGTGTTGCGGGCGGCGGCCTTCGTCCTTCTGCGCGTTGATCCACCAGACGATCTGGCGCGGCGGAAACTGGCCGTCGTCCAGCTCCAGCTGCTGCGCCACGCGCTTGACCAGGCGCAGCTGGTCGTCGCTGTCCAGCACCTGGAAGCCTTCCGGCAATTTCGCTTCCTGCCAGTGCAGCCGCAGCAGGCGGTGTGCCAGACCGTGGAAGGTGCCGATCCACGCGCCGCGCGGCTCGCCGCCCAGCTGCGCGGCGATGCGCGCGCGCATCTCGCCGGCGGCCTTGTTGGTGAAGGTCACCGCGAGGATGCCGTGCAGCGGCACCCCGAATACCTCGTGCAGCCAGGCGATGCGGTGGGTGAGGACGCGGGTCTTGCCGGAGCCCGCGCCCGCCAGCACGAGGTAGTGGCCGGGCGCAGCGGAAACGGCCTCGCGCTGGGCCGGGTTCAGCCCATCGAGAAGGTGGGAAACATCCATCCCGCCATTCTACCGGGGCCGGTCACGCCGTCCCGGCCTCAGTGCGCCTGCTTGCCGTTGGACACGCCGTGCATGAGCTTGTCGGTCCAGGCGATGCCGACGGCCGAGAGGATGAACACGCAGTGGATGATGGTCTGCCACATCACGCCGGCCTCGGTGAAGCCGTTGCCGGGTGCGCCGAGGTCGCCGATTTCGATGAAGGTCTTCAGCAGATGGATCGAGGAGATGCCGATGATCGCCATCGCCAGCTTGACCTTGAGCACGCTGGCGTTGACGTGGCTGAGCCATTCCGGCTGGTCCGGGTGGCCATGCAGGCGCAGCCGCGAGACGAAGGTCTCGTAACCACACACGATCACCATCACCAGCAGGTTGGAGATCATCACCACGTCGATCAGGCCGAGCACGATCAGCATGATCACGATCTCGGCGCTCTTCTCGGGCTCGGCCGGCGCCGCGCCGTTGGCCACCGCATCGGCCGCGTGGCCGCCCAGGAACACCTGGTCGATCAGGTGCACCAGCTCCACCCCGAACTGCCAGACGTAGATCGCCTGCGCCACGATCAGGCCCAGGTACAGCGGCAGCTGCAGCCAGCGCGAGGAGAAGATCAGGGCGGGCAGGGGCGACAGGCGCGGGTTCGAATCGGGCTGCATCGGCGGGTCCGGGGGGAAGGATGGCGCATTCCAGCCGCTGCGGGCCGGCGCGTCAACCGCCGGCGGATGCCGGGGCGGCGCTACAGTGGCATCCCCCAACCGGAGCCACGTCGATGATCGACCTGTACTACTGGCCCACCCCGAACGGCCACAAGATCACCCTGCTGCTGGAAGAAACCGGCCTGCCCTACGCCATCCATCCGGTGGACATCGGCAAGGGCGCGCAATTCGAGCCGGCGTTCCTGGCGATCTCGCCCAACAACAAGATGCCGGCGATCGTCGACCAAGCACCCGCCGACGGCGGCGAGCCGATCAGCGTGTTCGAATCCGGCGCGATCCTGCGCTACCTGTCCGACAAGGCCGGCCGTTTCACCGGCGTGGCCACCGGCGCCGACGCTCGGGCCGCGCTGCGCCAGCGCATCGTGGTCGACGAATGGCTGTTCTGGCAGATGGCGGGGCTGGGGCCGATGACCGGCCAGTACGGCCATTTCCACGTCTACGCGCCGGAAGTGGTGCCCTACGCACGCGAGCGCTACCGCAAGGAGGCCGAACGCCTGCTGGGCGTGCTGGACCGGCGGCTGCAGGGCCGCGCCTTCATCGCCGGCGACGAGTACAGCATCGCCGACATGGCCTGCTACCCGTGGGTCGGTGCCTACACCTCCGCGCCGCTGGACCTGGCGCCATTCGCCGAGGTGCGCCGTTGGCGCGAGGCGATCTCCGCGCGCCCGGCCACCCAGCGCGCCTACGCGCTGGCGCAGCAGGTAAACCCGGCCGCGGGCAAGCCGTTGTCGGACGAGGAGAAGAAGATCCTGTTCGGACAGGGCCCGCGCTGAGCGCGGAAACGACGACGGCGCCCTGCGGCGCCGTCGTGCGTTGCGATCCTGGCGAAGCCGTCAGAACTGCGGCTTGACCTCGAATTCCCTCGGCGGCTCGGCGCCGATCAGGTGCTTCACGAAGTAATCCCAGCGCCGGCGCATCACGTAGTAGCTGTCCATGCCGAAGCCGTGGCGCGCGTGCGGCAGCAGCAGCAGGTCGAAGTCCTTGTTGGCCTTCATCAACGCATCGACCACCTGCAGCGTGGACTGCACCGGCACGTTGTCGTCCATCATGCCGTGCAGCAGGAACAGCTTGCCCTTGAGGTTCTTCGCCAGCGCGGCGTTGTCCTGGCCGGTGTAGTTGGTGGTGCCGTCGGCCTTCTTTTCCAGCAGGCCGTGGTAGCGCTCGGCCCAGTCGTCTTCGTAGGTTAGGTTGTCGTGGTTGCCGGATTCGGCGATGCCGACCTTGTACACGTCCGGGTAGCGGAACATCGCCGCGGCGGTGGCGTTGCCGCCGCCGGAGTGGCCCCACATGCCGGCGCGCGTGGTGTCGATCCACGGATGGCGCTCGCCCAGCTGCTTCAGCGCCGCCACCTGGTCGGGCAGGGTGTTGTCGGCCATGTCGCCGTACCACGCGTCCTGGAAGGACTTGCTGCGCAACGGCGTGCCCATGCCGTCCAGCGCGATCACCACGAAGCCCAGCTCCGCCAGCGCCTGGTGGTCGCCGTGCGCCGGCTGGAAGCTGCGGCTGCGCACCGAACCCACCTGCGGACCCGGGTAGATGTAGGTGACGATCGGGTACTTCTTGTTCGGATCGAAGTTCGACGGCTTGAACATCTGGCCGTACAGATCCGTCTTGCCGTCGCGGGCCTTGACCGTGAACGATTCCGGCGCCACCCAGCCGGCCGCCTTGAGGCGGGTCAGGTCGGTCTTCGCCAGTTCGGCCACCTGCTGGCCGGCGGCATCGCGCAGCAGCGCCACCGGGGCGCTGGCAATCGTCGAATACACATCGACGAAGTACCTGCCGTCCTCGGACAGGGTCACCGCATGGTTCGCGTTTTCCGGCGTCAGCAGCCGCGGCTCGCCGCCGTCCATCGACAGGCTGTACAGGTGCGAGAAATACGGGTCGCGCCCGGCCTCGCGGCCGACGCCGGTCACCCACAGCTGGCGGGCGGCCGGATCCAGCCGGAGAATCTTCGTGACGTTCCACGCACCGCTGGTGAGCTGGCGCTTCTGCTTGCCGGTGGCGAGGTCGTGCAGGTACAGGTGGCCCCAGTCGGACTTCTGCGAGAACCACAGGAACTCGTTGCTCTCCGGCAGGTAGCGCCAGTTCACCGAGCTCAGCGCGGGCGCGCTCTGGTACTGGGTGGCCACGGTTTCGGTGAACACGTCGCGGACCTTGCCGGTGGCGGCATCGGCCACGCGCAGGGTGGCCGACTTGTGGCCGCGGTCGGTGCTGACGAAGGCGAGGGTCTTGCCGTCCTTCGCCCACTGCACGTCTTCCCAGCCGTCATCGCAGACGATGTCGTCGCTGCAGGTGGAGCGGTGCTGGTCGGCCGGCATCTGCAGGCGCACAACGTTCGGCTTGGCGCCGGACAGGTCGATGATCACGCGCTCGATCAGCGTCACGTCCTTGTCGCCGGCGAACGGGTATTTCCACTGCTGCACCTCGGGCGCGCCGACATTGGTGCCGACCATGGTCATGGTGCTGGTCTTGCGCTGGTCCTGCTGGACGGTGGCGATCTTCGTGCCGTCCGGCGACCACACCACGATGGCGTTGTCGGTGTGCTTCCAGCCGGCGTTGTCGGTGGCATAGCCGTAGTCCGGCTTGCCGTCGAAGGTGAGCTGGGTTTCCTGGCCGCTGGCGAGGTCGCGCAGCCACAGGTTCCAGTCGCGGATGAAGGCCGCGCGCTTGCCGTCGGGCGAGGCCGCGCCGGGCTCGCTGCCGGACTTCGGCGCGGGTTTCGCTTCCACCTTGCAGCCATCGGCGGCGCAGCGGAACGCGCTGCCGCGGCCGCGCAGCAGCAGGCTGCCATCGGCCTCGCGTTCGACCTGCAGCGGCGGCAGCTTGTCGGGATCGACCGGCTTGCCCTTGCCGTTGGCCGCCGCGTTCATCGCCGCGGCCAGCGCCTTCGCGTCGAACGCGGGCGCGGACTTGCCGGTGCGCGGATCGAAGCGCAGCACCTGCACCTTGCCGTTGTCGGCCAGCCGGTACACCAGGGTGTCGTCGTCCAGCCAGCTGGCGCCGCTCAGCGCCTGGTCCAGCAGCGGCGCGGTGCGGTCGCCCAGCATCTTCACCGCGCGCTCGTAGTCGGCCGTGGTGACCGCCTGCGCCGTCGCCGTGCCCGCGCCCGCCATCAGCAGCGCCCCCGCCAGCCAGACCGCGTTCGAATGTCCTGCCATTGCATCCCCGAGAGTCCTCGCGCCCGTGCGCACCGCCGGCGATGCTAGCGCGTGACCCGTCGCGGCGCCCGTGCCAATGGTCGGGGCCGTGACCGGCGCCTCATGCCGGCGCGCTATCATTCGCGCCCTGATGTCCTCGCTGCCCACCGTCGCCTCCCCGCCCGCCAATCCGCTGCGCATCGACCTCGTCGAAGCGTCGCTGGAGGCCGTGCTGGCCGAGCCGGGATTGCTGGCGGCGTTCACATTCGACGCCACCACGACGCCCCGCCACGACGACGCCCGCCACCTGCGGGTGGCGCTGGCCCCGGCGCATGGCCGCGCGGCGCTGGAATGCTGGCGGGTGGATGGCCCGGTGTCGCACGGCCGCGACGGCGACATCGCCTGGAGCCGCGGCGGCGGGCTGCAGTTCGGCGCGCTGGAACTGGCCGACGACGGCGACATCGAAGCGGTCGCCGACGCCGCCTACCGGCGCCTGCAGCAGTGGCTGGCGCGCAGCGACCATCCGCATCCGCTGCGGATCTGGAACTACCTCGATGCGATCACCGAAGGCGACGGCGACAACGAGCGCTACCGGCGCTTCTGCGTCGGCCGCGCGCGCGGCATCGGCCGCGAACTGGCGCCGGGTGAACTGCCCGCCGCCACCGCCATCGGCCACCCGCAGCGCAGCGGCCGCTTCCAGCTGTACTGGCTGTCCGCGCAGCAGGCCGGCACGCCGCTGGAGAATCCGCGCCAGCTGCAGGCCTGGCGCTATCCGCGGCAGTACGGGCCGCAGCCGCCCGGCTTCGCCCGTGCCCTGCTGCCGGCATCCAGCGCGATGCCACTGCTGCTGTCCGGCACCGCCGCGGTGGTCGGCCATGCCTCGCAGCACGGCGATTCGCTGGAGGCGCAGCTGGACGAAGTGCTGGTCAACCTGCGCAGCCTGATCGACACCGCCCGCCAGCGGCGCCCGGCGCTGCCCGCCGTGCTCGGCCCCGGCTCGCCGCTGAAGGTGTACGTGCGCGATGCCGATGCGCTGGCGCAGGTCGATGCATTGCTGCAGGCGCGCCTGCCGGGCGTGCCGCGACTGCTGCTGCACGGCCATGTCTGCCGTCGCGAGCTGGCGGTGGAGATCGACGGCAGCCACGCCTGACCCGGTCCGCGCTTGCATTGGCGGGCGACATCCTGCATATCGTGGGGCTGACCAAACCGGGGAATACGCATGGGAATCGTCAGTCTGATCTGGGGCATCCTGTCGCTGCTGTGGATGCTGCTGGCCCTGATTCCGCTGCTGGGCTGGGGCAACTGGTTCATGATCCCGTTCGCGGCCGTCGGCGCGATCCTCGCCATCGTCGCCATCGCCACCGACAAGGGCCGGGTGTCGGGCATCATCGGCCTGCTCCTGTGCATCATCGCCATCGGCATCGGTTCGCTGCGGCTGATGCTGGGCGGCGGCATCCTCTGATCGCCGGCGGCGGGCGTAAAATGCCCGCATGAACACGCCCGCAAACCGCTTTCCCGTCCGTCCGCGGCGCATGCGCCGCGACGAGTTCTCGCGCCGGCTGATGCGCGAGCACGTGCTGACCAGCAACGACCTGATCTACCCGGTCTTCGTGCACGAGGAACAGGGCCGCGCGCCGGTCGGTTCGATGCCGGGCGTGGAACGGCTGTCGATCGACGA
>JANJSW010000299.1 GCA_024711415.1 Thermomonas sp.
TCGCGCTGCCGGCGTACAACCAGCACATGATGAAGACGCGCAGGTCGACCGGTTCCACTTGCCTCGTGGAGCTGGCGCAGTTCATGGAGCGGCATTACGCCACCACCATGAGTTACACCGGGGCGGCCCTTCCCCAGACCGCTTGCAGGACGGAAACTGGCGACTTCTACACCTATTCGATCTCCGCCGGCCCGACTGCAACCACGTTCACGCTGTCTGCAGCGCCGCAGGGCAAACAATCCGGTGATTCCTGCGGCACCCTGACGATCAACCAGGCCGGCACGAAATCGCCCACCACAGCGGGTTGCTGGTGAGCCAACTCGAATGCACAAAAAACCCGCCGGAAGGCGGGTTTCTTGTTTGTGATCCGAGGATGGACGCTCAGCAGCAGCTTCCGGGCGCGTCCGCGAACGAATTCTGCGCCGCCGCGGCCACGCCGGTGGTCTCGCCACGCAGGCTGGCCGCATTGTGTTCGGCCATCACCCGCGCCACGCAGGCGGTGACCGCCTTGCCCATGGGGATGTGCAGGAACTCGTTGGGGCCGTGGGCGTTCGAATGCGGGCCCAGCACGCCGGTGATCATGAACTGCGCGCCGGGGAACTTCTCGCCCAGCATGCCCATGAACGGGATGGTGCCGCCTTCGCCCATGTACATCGCCGGCTTGCCGAAGAATTCCCGACTGGACTGGTCGATGGCCGCCTCCAGCCAGGGCGCCAGCGCCGGGGCGTTCCAGCCGGTGCTGGCCTTTTCCAGCTTCAGGCTGACTTCGGCGCCGTAGGGCGGATCCTTCAGCAGGGCTTCCTGCAGCAGTTCGCCGCCGCGCTTGCCCTCAAGGGTGGGCGGCAGGCGCAGGCTGAGCTTGAGGGCGGTATGCGGGCGCAGCACGTTGCCGGCCGAGGCCAGCGGCGGGATGCCGTCCACGCCGGTGATCGACAGTGCCGGCCGCCAGGTGCGGTTGAGCACCAGCTCGGTGCGGTCGCTGTGCATCGGCGACATGCCGGGCAGGAACGGGAACTTGTCGAATACCTCGTCGCCCAGCACCTCGGCCACCTTGGCGGCCTGCGCGCGGCGCTCGGCCGGGATGTCCACGTGCATGCCGTCGATCAGCACGCGGCCGGTGTCCTCGTCCTCGATGCGCGAGAGCAGGTCGCGGATGATGCGGAAGCTCGACGGCACGATGCCGGAGGCATCGCCCGAGTGCACACCTTCGCTCAGCACCTTCACGGTGAGGTTGCCGCCGGCCAGGCCGCGCAGCGAGGTGGTGCACCACAGCTGTTCGTAGTTGCCGCAGCCGGAGTCCAGGCAGACCACGAGCGAGGGCTTGCCGATGCGCTCGGCCAGGTGGTCCACGTAGAACGGCAGGTCGTAGCTGCCGGATTCCTCGCAGGCCTCGATGAGCACCACGCAGCGTGCGTGCGCGGCGCCCTGCGCCTGCAGCGCCATCACCGCGGTCAGCGAGCCGAAGATCGCGTAGCCATCGTCGGCGCCGCCGCGGCCGTACAGGCGGTCGCCTTCCAGCACCGGTTCCCACGGGCCCTTGCCTTCGTCCCAGCCGGTCATTTCCGGCTGCTTGTCGAGGTGGCCGTAGAGCAGCACGCAGTCGTCGTTGCGGCCACCGTTGGCGGCGGGGATGTCGATGAAGATCAGCGGCGTGCGGCCTTCGAGGCGCACCACCTCCAGCTGCATGCCGGGGATGCCCTGCGCCTTCGCCCAGGCCTCCATCAGTGCCACCGCGCGATCCATGTGGCCGTTCTGCACCCAGTCGGCGTCGAACATCGGCGACTTGTTGGGGATGCGGATGTAATCGACCAGCTGCGGGACGATTTCGGCATCCCACTTGGCGCCGACGAAGTCGCGGATCTGGTTGGCGTCGAACGTGGCGGTATGCATGGCTGCCATCTCCGGGCATTGATCTGAGTGGGTCATTGTAGCGCCGCAGGGCAGGGCGGCCGTGGCCGACGGCGGCGCCGACATGATCCAGATCAGACTTTTCCTACCCGAAATCGGGCGGTAATCCCGACGCGCGACGGGGCGGCGGCCGATAGGCTGTCCCTGTCGCGGTGGGCAACCTGTACACACCGGATCGCGAAGCGCGGACCGGCTACAGACCCCAACCAAGGAGCCATGCCATGAACATGAAGTCGCTGACCGCCCTGCTTTCGCCGCTGGTCCTGTGCTTTGCCCTGGCCGGTGCCGCCATCGCCGGCGAGACCGTCAACATCAATACCGCGGATGCCGGCACCATCGACCGCGTGCTGGTCAACGTCGGCCCGGCCAAGGCCCAAGCGATCGTCGATTACCGCAAGGCCAACGGTGCGTTCCGCAGCGCCGAGCAACTGGCGCGGGTCAGGGGCATCGGCCTGAAGACGGTGGAAAAGAACCGCGATCGGATCGTGGTGGGCGGGCAGCGCAGCGTGCCGAAGGCCGCGCCTGCGAAGGCAGCGCCGCAGCGAATCGTGCGCCGATGAATGCGGATCGGATTTGCGCCGGCCCCTCGCGGGCCGGCGATACTGCGGCGATGAAGGGAATATCGACGCCGGCGGGCGTGGTGATGCGCGCGCAGGACTATCGGCGGATGCGCTGGAAGAACGGGGCGGGCTGGACCTCGGAGGTGTTCCGCTTTCCCGATGCGGACGATTGGGGCTGGCGGCTGTCGATCGCCGAGGTGGAAACCGACGCGCCGTTCTCGACGTTCCCGGGCGTGGATCGCGCGTTGGTGCTGCTGGAGGGCAACGGCATGCGCCTGCGCTTCGACGACGGCGACACGCGGGAGCTGCTGCCATCGTCGAACGTGCTGCACTTCTCCGGCGAACGCCCGCTGGTCGGACAGCTGGTGGACGGCCCCAGCCGCGACTTCAACCTGATGTGGAAGCGCGACCGGATCGATGCGCAGCTTTGGCGCCGGCCACTGGCCGGAGCGATGGTGCTGTTCGCCGAACCGCGGGAAACCTGGGTGGTGCACATGCTGTCGGGGCGGGCGCATTTTTCCGGCTCGACCGGACTGGGCGAGATGGAAAGTGGCGACACCGCGATCCTGCGCAGCCGCGACGCGCGCACCAGGTTTGCACTGGACGGCGCCGGTGAGCTGCTGCTGATCCGGGTGGTCGGGCGGGACGAGGCCTGACCAA
>JANJSW010000306.1 GCA_024711415.1 Thermomonas sp.
GCCAGCTCCTCCGGCGTGGCCTCGCGGCCGTACTGCTGGAGCCTCTGGCGGGGCATGCGGTTGAGCTTGTTGATCGTCTCGATCCTGTGCACCGGGATGCGGATGGTGCGCGCCTGGTCGGCGATCGAGCGGGTGATCGCCTGGCGGATCCACCACGTCGCATAGGTCGAGAACTTGAAGCCGCGGCGGTGCTCGAACTTGTCCACCGCCTTCATCAGGCCGATGTTGCCTTCCTGGATCAGGTCGAGGAACTGCAGGCCGCGGTTGGTGTACTTCTTGGCGATCGAGATGACCAGGCGCAGGTTCGCCTCGACCATCTCCTTCTTGGCCTTGCGCGCCTTGGCTTCGCCGTAGGCCATGGCGCGGTTGATTTCCTTGAGGTCGGCCAGGGTCACCTGCATCGCCTTCTCCAGCGCGATGGTGGCTTCCTGCTCGGCGATGATCTGCTCGCGCACGTCGCGGAGGGCGCTGCCCCACTTCTGCTTGCGCTTGAGCAGCTCGTCGACCCACTCGAGGTTGGTCTGGTTGCCGTCCCAGGCCTTGATGAAGTCCTTGCGCGGCATCTTGGCGACGCGGGTGGACAGGTCGAGGATGCGGCGCTCGTGCTCCTTCACCTGGTTGACCGCCTCGCGCAGCTTCTTCACCAGCGCGTCGGTCAGCGGCAGCGGCAGCTTCAGGGTGACGAAGGTCGCGGCGATTTCCTCGCGCGCCTTCAGCGCGGCCTTGGCGTCCGGGCCGCCCTTGGCGCAGGCCTTTTCGAAGCGGGCGTAGGCCGCGGCCATCGCCTCCATGCGGGCGGCGACCTCGGCCGGGTCCGGGCCGGTCGGCGCCGGTTCGTCGGCGTCGCCGGTGTCTTCGTCCTCGTCCTCGTCGGCCTCGCTGTCGGCGTCTTCATCGGCGGCCACGGGCGCCGGCGCGGGTTCCGGCTCAGGCTCCTCGTCGTTGAAGCCGACCACGATTTCGGCGAGGCGCTTCTTGCCGGCCTTGTGCAGCTCCCAGTCCTCCAGCAGCATCTGCGCGGACCAGGGGAAGCTGGCCAGCGCGGCGTTCATCTGCGCCAGGCCTTCCTCGATGCGCTTGGCGATGGCGATTTCGCCCTCGCGGGTCAACAGGTCCACCGTGCCCATCTCGCGCATGTACATGCGCACCGGGTCGGTGGTGCGGCCGCCCTCGGTGTCGACCGAGGTCAGCGCCGCCGCGGCTTCCTCGGCCGCGGTTTCGTCCACATCGCGGCCGCCGGCCTGCTGGCCGGCCAGCAGCAGGGTCTCGACGTCGGGCGCAACCTCGTGCACCTCGATGCCCATGCCGTTGATCATGCCGATGATGTCTTCCAACTGCTCCGGATCGACCATGTCGTCGGGCAGGTGGTCGTTGACCTCGGCGTACGTCAGATAGCCTTGCTCCAGACCCTTGGAGATCAGGAGCTTGATGTCGGATTGCGGGGCTGTCTGCCGTTCGTTGGCCATGTGGGTGCTACCGTGTCGAGGGAATCTGCGGACGACGCAGAAAGAGAACCAAGCATTATACCGTGCGTGGGTGGGTGACGGCCGCCGGGCTTTGCGTGGTTCAGGGGCGAAGCAGGAACGTCACCGGCCCGTCGTTGACCAGGCTGACGACCATATGGGCACCGAAACGTCCGGTTTCCACCCCCGGCGCGTGCATTTCGCGGCAGATCGCCACCAGCTGGTCGAACCCGCGTTCAGCTTCCGCGGGCGGGGCCGCGGTGGTGAAGCTGGGGCGCATCCCGCTGCGGGTATCAGCGGCCAGGGTGAACTGGCTGACCAGCAGCAGTCCGCCGCCGATATCCGTCAAAGATCGATTCATCTTGCCGGCATTGTCGCCGAAAATGCGATAACCCAGCAGGCGCTGGGCCATTCGGCGGAACTGTGCTTCGGTGTCGCCCGGCTCCACCGCGACCAGGGCCAGCAGGCCGGAGCTGATGGCGCCCACGACAGCGTCGTCGACGGTCACCCGGGCTTCGGTCACGCGTTGGATCAGGGCAAGCATCGGCACATTGTAGGGTCGGCGCCGTGGTTTCATGGCCATCGTGCGTGACTCCTACAATAGGCCGATGACCGACCTTGCCGCCGCCCTGCTGTATGCCCTGGCCTGGGCCGTCGCGCGCCTGCCGTGGTGGCTGCTGCGGGCGCTGGCGGACGGTGTGGCGCGCCTGTGGATCGCACTGGATGCACGCGAGGCGCGGGTCACGCGGCGCAATCTGGAGCTGATCCGCGCCGATCTGGACGCCAACGCGCGGGAGGTTCTGGTGGGCGAGATCGTCCGGACCACCGTCCGGCAAGCCTTCGAGACGCTGCGGCTGTGGACCCGGCCGGCGGCGCGCAATCTGGCCGATATCGCGGAAGTGCACGGCGAGGCGCTGTTCGACGCGGCCCTGCGCAGCGGCGAAGGCCTGATCGTGGCCGCCCCGCACATGGGCAACTGGGAGCTGCTGAACCAGTGGCTGGCCAGCAAGACCCCGCTGGCGATCCTGTACCGGCCGCCGGAGTCCGCGGTGGGCGAGGCCTTCCTGCGCCGCGTGCGCGCCAATGCCGGCGGGCAGGTCGAGCAGGTCCGCGCCGAGGCGGCGGGCGTGCGCACCCTGCTCAAGCGCCTGCAGAAGGGCGGCGTGGTCGGCATCCTGCCGGACCAGCAGCCGAAGGCCGGCGAGGGCGAGTTCGCGCCGTTCTTCGGCAAGCCGGCGCTGACCATGACCCTGCTGGGACGCCTGGCCAACCGCAGCGGTGCGCGGGTGCTGCTGTGCTGGTGCGAGCGGCTGCCGGGAACCGGCGCGCCACGCTTCGCCCTGCACGTGCAGGCCGCACCGGCCGGCGTGGACGCGGCCGATCCGGCGCAGGCGGTGGCCGCGCTGAACGCCGGCGTGGAGGAGGTGGCGCGGCGCGATTTCGCCCAGTACCAGTGGACCTACAAGCGCTACACCCTGCGCCCGCCCGGCAGCGGCGAGGAAAACCCGTACCTCGACCTGTACCGCTGATCGCGCGCTGCAGGCGACGACCTCCCCATCTTTCGCACAGGAACCGCCACCACATGCCCGTCCCCATCCTCGTCGTCGGCGGTGCCGGCTACATCGGCTCGCACATGGTCAAGCGGCTGCGCCGCGCCGGCTTCCACGCGGTGGTGGCCGACGATCTTTCCTCCGGCCATCGCGAGGCGGTGCTGGGCGCGCCCCTGCACGTCGGCGACATCGGCGACGGCGCGTTCGTCGATGCGGTGCTGGGCGAGGTCCGGCCGGCGGCGGTCATGCACTTCGCCAGCTTCATCCAGGTGGGCGAGTCGGTCGCCGATCCGGCCAGGTACTACCGCAACAACGTGACCGCCACCCAGGCCTTGCTGTATGGCATGCGCGCGCACGGCATCGACAAATTCATTTTCTCCTCCACTGCGGCGATCTTCGGCGACCCGCAGTACGTGCCGATCGACGAGGCGCATCCGAAGGCGCCGATCAATCCCTACGGCCGCAGCAAGTGGTTCGTCGAGCAGATGCTGGAGGACTTTGATCGCGCCTACGGGCTGAAGTCGGTCTGCCTGCG
>JANJSW010000283.1 GCA_024711415.1 Thermomonas sp.
GGGGGGGGGGGGGGGGGGGGGGGGGGGGGGGGGGGGGGGGGGGGGGGGGGGGGGGGGGGGGGGGGGGGGGGGGGGGGGGGGGGGGGGGGGGGGGGGGGGGGGGGGGGGGGGGGGGGGGTGAGGGGGTGGAGCGGGCGGCGGGCCGGGGGAGCGGGGAAGGCGAGACCCCCCCGCCCCTCGACGCACAGCACGGCGGCCGCGCGGCCCGCGCGGCATCGCCAGGTGTTCCGGCGCCAGCGGCCTGCCCATCCGCGGCACGGTGGCCACCACCGCATCGGTCGGCAGCGCGGCCTTGCCGTCCAGGTACGCATCGACGCGATCCAGCGCCTCGTACACATACGGCAGCAGCGGCAGATAGGCCGCCGCCATATGCGGAAGCGCCAGGAAACCGTCGAAATGCTGGGCGTTGCGCACCTGCCAGTAGCGCACATCCCGCCCGGCCGCCCTGGCCATCGCCACGTACGGCGCGCTGGAGAACGCCTGCGGCACCAGCCCGTCGTCGGTGCCATGGACGACAACCACCGGCAGGCCGGCGCGTGGCACGTTGGCGCGGGTCCGGGCGATGCCGTCGCGCACGCGCCGGGCATCCGCGCCGTCGCCCATCCACAGCGCGCGCAGGCACTGCAGGCCGGTCAGGCCGAGGTCCGAGAGCGGCTGCGGATCGATGATGCCCACGCCTGCGCCCGGCGGAATGCCGCTGCCGTCGGCCCACCACGCGGCGCGCTCGACATCGGTCGCCGCGCGCGGCTGCATGTCCGCACCCAGCGCCGCATAGCGGTACCCGCAGGGATGGGCGTCATGCGCGTAGCGGCCATAGGCGGAGGCATAGCCCACCGCCACCGCACGCCACAGGTCGAAGCCCACGCTGATCGCCCCGGCGCGCAGTGCCGCATCGGTCCAGCCGGCGGCACGCAGTTTCGCCAGGGCGTCCTTCTGCAACGCGTCCGCGGTCGCGCCGGACAGCAGACCGCGCGCAGACAGCGCCGCGCACTTCGCGTCCAGTCCCGGCATCGCCGGAATACCCAGCTGCGGCAGCGCGCAGGGCATCAGCAGCGCGGCTTCGGTGGTGTAGTCGTACAGGCTGCGCGCACCCGCGCCTTCGGCCAGCACGTTGGGCTCGCCGGCCACCACCGCGTCCAGCCACGGCTCGCCGTCTTCCGCCGCGCGCAGCACCGCGCCGCCGCCGTTGGAGATGCCGACGGCAATCACGCGGGTGTTTTCGAAGGTGAACGGCGCCTGCTGCGGCAGCTGCGCGTTGAGTGTGGCCAGCGCGAACTGCGCCGCCTGCTTGACGTGGCGGCCCCAGTCGGCCTCCGGGTTGTCCTGCGAATGCGCGTGCTTGAACGCCACGCCGCTGCCGCTGGCCGACTGCGGGGTGAAGCCCGTCGTTGCGCCTGCAGGCGCCAGCGTGCCGTCGGCGCCGACGCCCTGCCCGGCATCGAGATCGAAATAGTCGGTGCCCGCGCCCTTGTCGGTATAGGCCACCGCGCAGCCGCGCGGCAGCCCCCACGCACCGGCGACCGCGATGGCACCGTAGATGCCGCGCGAACCCGACGATGCGGCCACCACCACGCAGCGCTTGCCGGCATCGAAGGCGTCCGGCAGCTGCACCAGCACGCGATGCGGCTGGGTCGCCTCGGCAAGTTTGGCGAACGCGCTGAACTCGCGGCCCGGCACGGCGGCGAGGCTGCCGTAGACGCTGCCATAGCCGCCGCCCGGCGAAAGATCCGCGATCCCGCGCCAGTTGCTCCACAGCGCGCGTTTGCGCAACTCGCCCGGGGCCGGATGCGCGGCGTCGGCGAAACCCGGCGGCAGCATCGACTGCAGGCCGGCAAGCCCCAGCCCCCCGGTGAGCAGGTCGTCCTGCCCGCGATGTTCGGTGGCGCGGGGCTGGCTGAACATGGCAGCGGTTTCCTTCGCGACGGGCAGGCCGGCGCAGCCGGCCATCAGGGCGACGGTCGCGGCAAGGGCGCAATGGCGGAGTGTGTTCATGCCGCGACCATAGCTGCTGCTGCGGCGCGTCGCATCGTACTTTCGTACCAGCAGGCGCCACCGCGTTCCTGCTAGCGTATGCGCCTCCCCATCGTCGTGGAGCCGCACCATGAGCGACACTTTCCTGCATGGCCGCACCGCGCTGGTGACCGGCAGCACCTCCGGCATCGGCCTGGCCATCGCCAAGGGGCTTGCAGCCGCCGGCGCGAAGGTGGCGATCAATGGCCTGGGCTCGCCCGAGCAGATCGCTTCCGCGATCGCCGAGGTGGATGCCGCGGGCAGCGGTGGCACCGCGCATTTCGGCGCCGACCTGCGCGATCCCGCCGCGATCCAGGCGATGATGGCCGAGCTTGCCGGCTGGTCGAACGGCGGCATCGACATCCTCGTCAACAACGCCGGCATCCAGCACGCGGTGCCGCTGCACGAGATGCCGGTGGCGAAATGGAACGACATCATCGCCATCAACCTGTCCTCGGCCTTCCACACCATGCGCCTGGCGATGCCGGCGATGGCCGGCCGCGGCTACGGCCGGGTGGTCAACATCGCCTCGGTGCACGGGCTGGTGGCCTCGAAGGACAAGGCCCCGTACGTGGCCAGCAAGTTCGGCATCGTCGGCCTGAGCAAGGTCGCGGCGCTGGAATACGCCGCGCAGGGCAACCGTGACTCCGGCGGCGTCACCGTCAACTGCATCTGCCCGGGCTGGGTGGAAACCCCGCTGATCGAGCCGCAGATCGAGTCGCGCATGCACGGCGGCAGCCGCGACGACGGCGTGCGCGCGCTGCTGGCGGAAAAGCAGCCGAGCCTGCGCATGACCCTGCCCGCCGAAATCGCCGCGCTGGCGGTGTTCCTGTGCCGGCGCGAGGCCCACAACATCACCGGCACGGCGATGCCGGTGGACGGGGGCTGGACGGCGCAATGATCCTCCCACTGTCGTTCCCGCCGAAGCGGGAATGACGAGCAAAGCAACCATGCCTTCCCTGCTGATCGCCGACGACCACCCGCTGTTCCGCGCCGCGCTGCGGCAGGCCGCGCGCGATGCGCTGGGCGACGTGCAGCTGTTCGAGGCCGGGGCGCTGGACCAAGTGCTGGCACTGCTGGACGCGCAGCCGCAGGTCGACCTGGTGCTGCTGGACCTGCACATGCCGGGCAACCACGGGCTGGCCGGGCTGGCGGCGATCCGCGCGCAGTTCCCGGGCGTGGCGGTGATCGTGGTTTCGG
>JANJSW010000319.1 GCA_024711415.1 Thermomonas sp.
GCGTGGCGGTCAAGCGCGTGCGCGAGGCGATGGGCCTGGACAATGTCTGGGTGATGATTCCGTTCGTGCGCACCCTGGACGAGGGCCGCAAGGTGGTCGAGGAGCTGCGCGGGAACGGCCTGGTGCAGGGCGAGAACGACCTCAAGATCATCATGATGTGCGAGGTGCCCTCGAACGCGCTGCTGGCCGACGAGTTCCTGGAGATCTTCGACGGCTTCAGCATCGGCTCCAACGACATGACCCAGCTGACCCTGGGCCTGGATCGCGACAGCGCCATCGTCGCCGGTCTGTTCGACGAGCGCGATCCGGCGGTGAAGAAGATGCTGTCGATGGCGATCCAGTCGGCGCGCGCCAAGGGCAAGTACGTCGGCATCTGCGGCCAGGGGCCCAGCGACCATCCGGACCTCGCCCAGTGGCTGATGGAACAGGGGATCGAGTCGGTGTCGCTGAACCCGGACACCGTGGTCGATACCTGGCTGGCGCTGGCGAAGGCCAAGCACTGACGCATCGCGGCTTGACCTTGTCCCCGGGGCAAGGTCGATACTGGCCGCGCTACGTCCAACCCGCCCCTGGCGACCGAACTCCCCGATGAAGCCGCTGCGTCACCGCCTTCGCCTCCGCATCGCGCTCGTCGCGATGCTGGCGTTGCTGTGGTCGCAGTCGGCCCTGGCATGGCATGCGATGTGCGTGGCAGGGCTATCGGCAACGGTCACCCAGGTGATGCCGGCGATGGCAGGCCACGATGGCGACTGCCACGAGGCCCCACCGCCGGCCGATGACGGGGCATGGCTGTGCGCGGCGCATTGCGGCCAGGACGTACCCAGTCCCGACACCGCGCGTGTGCCTGCCCTGCCAGTGCTGCCTGCGCTGGTACCTGCCTTCGTTGCCGCGCTGACCCCGCACGCGCCTGCCACGCTGCGCCGGGTGGATTCACCGCCGCCCGTCGCTTGGCATCGACCGACCGCGCATCCGGCGGCGCTGCTGCTGATCTGAGCCCCGATCCCCGCTTTCGGCGGTGATGCCCCGCGCATCGCCGTCGTCCTGTCGCGTGCGTCATCGCACCGCGGCTTAACGGGTTTGATCGAGGTCGAACATGCGATTCCCATTCCCCGCAAGGTGCTGGCTGGCGTCGTCCTGCCTGTTGCTTGCCTTCTCCACGTCGGCTCGTCCGGCCGACGACACTCCACCCGGCGCCGACGTGGCTTCTGTCCGTGCGTGGCTGCTGCAGCACAACCCCGAGCTGCGCGCGCGCGAAGCGGAAACCGAGGCCGCGCGGGCGCAGGCCATCGCCGCCGGCAGCCTGCCCAATCCCAGCGTCGGCATCTCGCTGCAGGGCATTGCGCCGGACCGTCCCAGTCTGCTGCCCGCGAACGTGGGCGCCACCAGCTACCAGCTGCGCCAGCGCATTCCGCTGTGGGGCAAGCGCGGACTGGCGCGCGGCATCGCCGAACGCAATGCCGACGCCATCGACGCCGGCCGCGAAGCCGCCGCGCTGGACCTGCTGGCGCAGGCCGAAGCCGCCTACGTGCGCTACTGGCACGCCGGGCAGGCGCTGCGGCTGGTCGATGAACAGATCGCGCTGCTGCAATCGCTGGAGGAAATCGCCGGCGTGCGCTACGCGCTGGGCATGGTGCCGCAGCAGGACGCCATCCGCGCGCAGGTGCAGACCACCCGCGTCCGCGGCCAGCGCATCGCGCTGGAGGAGGCCGGCAACGAAGCCGGCATGCTGCTCAACCTGCTGCTGGGCCGGCGCGCCGATGCGCCGCTTGCGCCCGCACTGCAGGCACCGCAGCTGGCGGTGGCCAGTGCCAGCCTGGGCGATGCACTGGCCCGGCTCGACAAGGGTGACCACCCTGCCCTGCAGGCCGCGCAGGCGCAGGTGGAGGCGGCGCAGGACGGCCTGCGTCTGCGCCAACGCGAACGCTGGCCGGATATCTCGGTGGGGGTCGGCGCGATGCAGCGCGGCCATCGCATCGACGGCTATGAGCTGATGCTGGAAGTCGAACTGCCGCTGCAGCGGCGCGCACTGCATGCGCGCGAGCGCGAAGCGCAACGCCTCGAAGACGCCGCGCAGGCGCGCGCCGAGGGTGTGCACACGACGCTCGGCGGTCAATTGGGCGTGGCCTGGGCGCAGTGGCGCAGCGCCCAGCGGCAGCGCGCCCTGCTGGGCACCACCCGCATCCCGCAGGCGGAAGCCAACTACCGCTCCGCATTGGCCAGCTATCAGGTCGGCGAGGTGGACTTCAACGCCCTGCTCGATGCCCTGACCGACTGGCAGGACGCACGGATTGCCCAACTCGATGCAACCCGCGACGAACAACTCGGCGCTGCCAGCGTGCGCGCCCTCGAAGGAGACACCCCATGAAGCATTCCCACGGCATCCTGATCGCCACCGGCCTGATCGTCGCGCTGGCCGGCGGCATCGTGCTGGGCCGGCTGACGACGCCCGCCAAACCCACCACCGGCGCCGCTCCGGCAGCGCGCAAGCCGCTGTACTACCGCAACCCGATGGGCCTGCCCGACACCTCGCCGGTGCCGAAAAAGGACGAGATGGGCATGGACTACATCCCGGTCTACGCCGAGGACGAAGCCGATGCCGCGCCCGGCACGGTGGCGCTGTCGCCAGGGAAGATCCAGACCCTCGGGGTGCGCACCGAACCGGTGCGGCGGCAGCCGCTTGCCGCTGGCCTGCAGGCAAGCGGCACGATCACCGTCGACGAAACCCGCCAGCACGTGATCGCCCCGCGCTTCGACGGCTGGGTGGAAACCCTGCAGGCCAACCAGACCGGCATGGCGGTGAAGCGCGGACAGACGCTGGCGACGGTGTACAGCCCGCAACTGCTGGCGGCGCAGGAGGACTATCGCCTGGCCGACGCCAGCCTGCGCAAGCTGCGTCAGGGCGATGCCGACAGCCAGCACTCCATGCAGCGGCTGCGCGATGCCGCCCGGCTGCGCCTGCTCAACTTCGGCATCACGG
Organism: Thermomonas sp.; assembly: GCA_024711415.1. Taxonomy (GTDB): domain Bacteria; phylum Pseudomonadota; class Gammaproteobacteria; order Xanthomonadales; family Xanthomonadaceae; genus Thermomonas. Next base: position 2,978 of record JANJSW010000319.1, read on the forward strand.
CGGCACAACTGGAACACCTGGCCCACATGCCGCTTGGCAACCTGGCCCTCACCGCGCCGGCCGATGGCGTGATCGTGGAAAAGCCCATCGTGCAGGGCGCGCGCTTCGTCGCCGGCGACACCCTGCTGCGGCTGGCCGACCTGTCCGCGGTCTGGGTCACGGCGAACGTGCCGGCAGCCCAGATCGGCAGGGTGCGGCTGGGCCAGCCCGCCCGCTTCACCTCGCCAGCGCTGGCCGGGCAGGCGTTCGAAGGCAAGGTGGACTTCCTGCAACCCTTGCTGGATGCGGCCAGCCGCACGCTGGCGGTGCGGGTGGCGCTGCCCAACCCGGACGGGCGGCTGCGGCCGGGCCTGTTCGGTACCGTGGTGCTGGCCGGGGATGGCGGCGGCGAAGGCCTGACCATTCCCCGTTCGGCATTGATCGACTCCGGGCAGCGCCAGGTCGCGCTGGTCGAAGTGGCGCCGGGCCGCTTCGCGCCGCGGCAGATCAGCATCGGCCAGCGCAGCGGCGACCGCGTCGAGGTGCTGGTGGGTTTGCGCGAAGGCGAGCGCGTGGTGGTGGAAGGCAACTTCCTGATCGACGCCGAGAGCAATCTGCGCGCCGCCTTGCAGGACATGGCGCCGGAGCAGGCGACGCCGCACGCGGGCCACGAGCTGCCGGCCGCCCCGACACCCGGCCAGGACGCGCACGCCGGCCACGCCATGCCCGCGGCGGCGGCACCGAAAGCCGCCGCCGACCCGCATGCGGGCCATGTGATGCCCGACAAGCCCAAGGCTGATCCGCACGCCGGCCACGACATGTCCGACATGGAGCACTGACATGCTGGCCCGGATCATCGAATGGTCGGCGCGGCACGTGTTCCTGGTGCTTGCGCTGGCGCTGGCGCTCACCGCTGGCGGCATTTACGCGCTGCTGCACACGCCGCTGGACGCGCAGCCGGACCTGTCCGACGTGCAGGTCATCGTTTACACCGAAGCGCCCGGACAGGCGCCGCAGGTGGTGGAGGACCAGATCACCTATCCGCTGACCACCGCGATGCTGGCGGTGCCGAAAGCGAAGGTGGTACGCGGCTTCTCCTACTTCGGCTCGTCGTTCGTGTACGTGATCTTCGAGGACGGCACCGATCTGTACTGGGCGCGCTCGCGGGTGCTGGAATACCTCAATGCCGTCGGCCGCCAGCTGCCCGCCGGGGTCGCCCCCACGCTGGGGCCGGACGCCACCGGCGTTGGCTGGGTGTACCAGTACGTGCTGGAGAGCAAGCGCCACTCGCTGGACCAGCTGCGCGCGCTGCAGGACTGGTTCGTGCGCTATCCGCTCACCGCCGCCCACGGCGTAGCCGAAGTGGCCGGCATCGGCGGCTTCGTGCGCCAGTATTCGGTGACCGTCGATCCGGTCAAGCTGCGCGAATACGGCATCCCGCTGCAGCGCGTGGGCGAGGTGATCGCATCCAGCAACCGCGATGTCGGCGGGCGTTCGCTGGAGCTGGCGGAAACCGAATACATGCTGCGCGGCCGCGGCTACCTGCGCGGCATCGGCGACATCGAGGAACTGGTGCTGAGGGCCGACGGTGGCGTGCCGGTGCTGGTGCGCGATGTCGCCAACGTCGAACTGGTGCCGGACGAACGCCGCGGCATCGCGGAGGTCGACGGACAGGGTGAGGCGGTGGGCGGGATCGCCATCGCCCGCTACGGCGAGAACGCGCGCGCGGTCATCCTCGCGGTGAAGGAGAAGCTGCAGGAGATCCAGTCAGGCCTGCCGGAGGGCGTCACCATCCGCAGCGTGTACGACCGCTCGCAGCTGATCGACCGTGCCATCGCCACCCTGCGCACCACGCTGCTGGAGGAAAGCCTGATCGTGGCGCTGGTCTGCGTGCTGTTCCTGTTCCACGTGCGCAGCGCGCTGGTGGCCATCATCATGCTGCCGGTCGGGGTACTGGTCGCCTTCATCGCCATGCGCGCGCTGGGCATGAACTCCAACATCATGAGCCTGGGCGGGATTGCGATTGCCATCGGCGCGATGGTGGACGCCGCCATCGTGATGATCGAGAACGCGCACAAGCACCTGGAGCGCGACGACGGCAGCAAGCCGCGCACGCAGATCATCGTCGAGGCCTGCCGCGAAGTGGGGCCGGCGTTGTTCTTCAGCCTGCTGATCATCACCGTCTCGTTCCTGCCGGTGTTCGCGCTGGAGGCGCAGGAGGGCCGGTTGTTCAAGCCGCTGGCGTTCACCAAGACCTTCGCCATGGCCGGCGGCGCGCTGCTGTCGGTGACGCTGGTGCCGGTGCTGATGCTGCTGTTCGTGCGCGGCAAGATCGTGCCCGAGCACAGGAACCCGGTGAACCGCCTGCTGATCGCCCTGTACCGCCCGGTCATCCACGGCGTGCTGAAGCACCGCGCGCTCACCCTCGGCATGGTCGGGCTGGTGCTGCTGGCATCGCTGTGGCCGGCATCCAGACTGGGCAGCGAGTTCATGCCCACGCTCAACGAAGGCACCCTGCTGTACATGCCCACCACCCTGCCGGGCCTGTCGGCGACGCAGGCGCAGAAACTGCTGCAGCAGCAGGACCGCATCATCAAGTCGTTCCCGGAAGTGGAATCGGTGTTCGGCAAGGCCGGCCGCGCCATGACCGCCACCGACCCGGCGCCGCTGGAGATGTTCGAAACCACCATCAACCTGAAGCCGGAGGACCAGTGGCGCGACGGCATGACGGTGGACAAGCTGGTGGCGGAAATGGACGCGGCGCTGCAGTTCCCCGGCGTGGCCAATTCCTGGACGATGCCGATCAAGGCGCGCACCGACATGCTTTCCACCGGCATTCGCACGCCGGTGGGGATCAAGGTGTTCGGCAACAGCCTGACCGAGCTGGAGCAGGCCGCGCGCGCGATCGAAGCTGCGGTGCGCAAGGTGCCCGGCACCACCAGCGCCTACGCCGAACGCCTGACCGGCGGTTACTACCTCGACATCGTGCCGCAGCTGCCGCAGCTGGCCCGCTACGGGCTGTCGGTAGGCGACGTGCAGGACGTGGTCGCCAGCGCGCTGGGCGGCCAGCTGGTGACGACCACGGTGGAGGGCCGCGAACGCTTCGGGGTGATCGTGCGCTACCCGCGCGAACTGCGCGACACGCCCGAGCAGATCGCCACGCAGGTGCTGGTGGCCACGCCGGACGGCGCGCAGGTGCCGCTGGGCGAACTGGCCACGCTCGCCATCCGCAAGGGCGCGCCATCGATCCGCACCGAGAACGCGCAGCTGGCGGCCTACATCTACGTGGACACCCGCGAAAGCGACCTCGGTGCCTACGTGCGGCGCGCGCAGGAGGCCGTGGCCGGATCGGTGCGACTGCCGCCGGGCACCTACGCCAGCTGGAGCGGCCAGTACGAATACATGCAGCGGGCCAAGGCGCGCATGCAGGTGGTGGTGCCGGTGACGCTGGCGCTGATCTTCCTGCTGCTCTACCTCAACTTCCGGCGCATCACCGAATCGCTGATCGTGATGCTGTCGGTGCCGTTCGCGCTGATTGGCGGCATCTGGCTGCTGTGGCTGCTGGACTACCAGCTCAGCGTGGCGGTGGCGGTCGGCTTCATCGCGCTGGCCGGCGTGGCCGCGGAAACCGGCGTGGTGATGCTGCTCTACCTCGACCATGCGCTTGAAGACGCCAAGGCGCGCTGCGCGGCGGGAGGCCGGACGCTTTCCGCCATCGACCTGCACCGCGCCATCGTCAGCGGCGCGGTCGAGCGGGTACGCCCGAAGATGATGACGGTGGTGGCCATCATGGCCGGCCTGCTGCCGATCATGTGGAGCCACGGCACCGGCTCCGAGGTGATGCGCCGGATCGCCGCGCCGATGGTGGGCGGGATGGTGTCGTCCACGCTGCTGACGCTGGTGGTGATCCCGGTGATCTATGCGCTGGTGAAGCAGCGCGGCGCGCCGCCTGCCAACTAGCTGCACCGGCAGGCCGCGAAGCACGCCGGTCGTGCCTTCGCGGCCCGCGCGTTATCCTGCCGGGCCGTGCCGCAACCGTGGCGCGGATGCGCCTTCAACCATCGGAGCCAAGATGCAGCCCAGCGTTCCCGCCATCACCCCGCAACACGACCAGGCCGCCCGGCTGGCGAACGAGCTGCGTGGCATCGACTGGCTGCAGCTGCTCGAAGCCTGGGGCCTGCGGCTGCTGGCGGCGCTGGCGATCTTCATGGTCGGCCGCTGGCTGGCACGGCGGATGAGCACCGGTCTCGGGCGCGTGCTCGGGCGCGCCAACGTGGACGGCACGCTGAGCGGCTTCCTCGGCAACATCGCCTACGCGGTGATGCTGGTGCTGGTGATCATGACCGCGCTGGCGGCCATCGGCATCCCCACCACCTCGATGTTCGCGGTGCTGGGCGCAGCCGGCCTGGCGGTGGGCCTGGCGCTCAAGGATTCGCTGTCGAACATCGCCTCGGGGGTGATGCTGATCGTGCTGCGGCCGTTCCGCGCCGGCGACCACGTGGTGATTGCCGGTCAGGAAGGCACGGTGCTGGAGATCCGGGTGTTCCAGACCCGGCTGCGCGCGTTCGACCACCGCGTTGTGATCCTGCCCAACAGCGAGATCACCACCGCCCCGATCATCAACCATTCGCAGCTGCCGCAGCGCCGCTTCGACATCACCGTCGGCGTGGGCTACGACGATGACCTGCACAAGGCCCGCACGTTGCTGCTGCAGATCGCCGCCAGCGACCCGAAGGTCCTCAAGGACCCGGCGCCGGTGGTACAGGTGGTCAACCTCGGCGAGAGCAGCGTGGACCTGACCCTGTTCGCCTTCGCCCGCAACGAGGACTTCGGCGATGCGCGCAGCCGGGTCATCGAGGCAATCCGCAACGAACTGATCGGCAACGGCCTCAACATCCCCTACCCCCAGCGCGACCTGCACGTCTACCATCGCGATGCCGACGGCCGCCCGATCGCCGACATCCTGCTGCGCGGCGTGGCCGATGACGGCGACCTGCCTGCCAAGCGCGAACGCTGAGGCTTCCCGGCGTCGGCTCAGCCAGCGATGCGGTTGCGCCCGCCCCGCTTCGCCTCGTAAAGCAGGGCATCCGCACGCGCAACCAGATCCTCGATGCGCAGCGTACCGGCGCGTTCGGCGATGCCGGCGCTGACCGACAGCCGCCAGTCCGGGGCGTAGGCGCTGCAATCGATCCCTTCCACCGCCTGGCGCATCGCCTCGCAGATGTCGCGCGCGCGTTCCAGCGGCACCCGCTCGAACAGCACGGCGAACTCCTCGCCACCCCAACGTGCCAGCATTCCCGCCCCGTCCAGCGCATCACGCAGCGCATGCGCGACGGCGATCAGCGCCTGATCGCCCGCGGCGTGCGAATAGCGGTCGTTGATCTGTTTGAAATTGTCGATGTCGAACAGCGCGAAACACAGCGGTCGGCGACTCCGCAGCGCCCTTCCGAACGCCAGTTGCAGTTCCGCGTCGAGGCTGCGGCGGTTGCCCACGCCGGTCAACGCGTCTTCCAGCGCCATCCGCGCGAATGCTTCCGACTGCTGGCCCAGCCTGTCCAGCAGTACCGATTTCTCGAGATCGGATTCGCGCAGCCGTTCCGCATGCTGACGGAGGTCGCGCGTGCGCTCCGCCACCGTATCTTCCAGGAGCGCTGCACGCCGCCGCAGGCTGCCCACCCGCCAGAGGTAGATGGCGTACACGCAGGCCAGCCCCAGCAGGATCGCGGCGGCGATGAAGCCGCGCCGCTGCCAAGGCTGCGGGGCGATCTCGATGGCGACCGAGGTCACTTCGCTGCTCCAGCCCTGGTCCAGGCCGGGCGCGGACACGTTGACGTGGAAGCGGTAACTGCCCGGATCGAGGTTGGTGTACTGCGCGCTGCGCAGGTTGCCGCGCTCCACCCAGCCGGGATCGAAGCCCTCCAGCTGGTAGCGGTAACGCAGGAACCGCGGCATCTGGAAGCTCAGCGCGGCGAAGCGGAATTCAAGCTTGCGCGTACCCGCCGGCAGCCGCAGTACCTTGTCCAGGTGCACGGGCTTGCCGTCGGCCAGCACCTGCTCCACGACCACGCTAGGCAGGCCATGCCGGTAGCTCTGCAGCGAGCCCGGGTCCACGGCCGCAGCGCCACGGGCGGTGGCGATCCAGAGATTGCCGCGCCGGTCGCGCATTGCCGCCGGCCCGGAGCCGCCGTTGCACTGCGAACTGACCAGGCCGTCCGCCTCGCCGAAGTGGTCGACGGTCAACTGCGACTTGCGCCCGCCCAGCACGGCCTCTGCTTCGACGCGCGCGATCCGCAGCACGCCACGGTTGGATGTCAGCCACAGGTAACCAAGGCCGTCGTCCAGTATCGAGAACAGAGTGTCGATCGGCAGCCCGTGCTCCAGGCCCAACCCAAGCAGGCGGCCGTCTTGGTAGCGCAGCAGCCCGCGGTCGGTGGCCAGCCACATCGTGCCATCGGCATCCTCGTGGAAGTCGAAGACATCCTGCGCGCCGCGGACCAGATCCGCATCCAGCGGCACCACCTCGTCATTCACGATCCGCGCCACGCCGTTGCTGGTTCCCACCCACAGCGTGCCGTCACGGGCCACATGCAGGGCGATGATGAACTCGCGCGGCAGCCCTTGCGCCACGCCGAACTTGCGGAACTGCCCGCCGCGAAGCCGCGCCAGTCCGCGCGTGGTGCCGATCCAGACGGTGCCATCGTCGCCTTCCGCCAACGCACGGACCTGGTTGCTGCCCGGCATGCCGTCGGCGGAGTCGTAGCGCGCCACCACCTTGCCATCACGCAGCCGCAGCACGCCATCGGTGTAGGTGCCGACCAGCAGACTGCCATCGCGCGCCTGCAACAGGCTGAGGATGGAGTCGCCGGGCAGCCCTTCTGCCTTGGTGTATCCGGCGACGATGGCATTGTCGCGCCACAGGTTGAGGCCGCGCCCGGTGCCGATCCAGATGCCGCCATCCGGCGCCGGCGCCACCGCGCGCACGTAGTCGTCGGTCAGCCCCTGCTCGCTGTTCCAGGTCGTGAACGGCGCATCGCTCAGGCGCATCAGCCCGGCATTCGTCCCCACCCAGACGCTGCCTTCGCGATCGGCCAGCAGGGACGCCACCCGGTTGTTCGGCAGCTCGCGTCGGCTGGTGAAGTGCTCCACGCCCGAGCGGGACAGCCGGAACAGGCCGTTGTTGATGGTGCCGATCCACAGATGCCCGGCGCCGTCCTCCGTGAGGCTGGGCACGCCGTCCTCGGGCAGTCTGGGTGACAGGCGTTCGAAGCGCCCGCTGCCGGCATTCCGCCGGTACACCCCGCGTTCGGTGCCCACCAGCAGGACGCCGGCCCGCGTCTGCAGCAGGCGGAACACCGGCGCCTGCGGCAGGCCCGACAATGTGCCCACCCGGATCGCACGGTCGCCCACAACGTGGACCAGGCCAGCCGCGGTGGCGGCCCACATGCTGCCGTCCCGGTCTTCGAGCAGGCTGAACACCACGTCGCTGGGCAAGCGTCCGTTCGCCACGTTGAACTGCAGGGCGCGGCCGCCGTCCAGCATGCTCATGCCCATGCTTTCGGTCGCCGCCCACAGGCGGCCGCGGCGATCCAGCACGGCGTCGAGGATCTCGTCCTGCGCCAGCCCATCGGCGCGGGTCCAGGTGCGCCAGCGGTCACCCTGCTTGATCGCCACCCCGCCCCGCGAGGTGCCGATGACCACTGCTCCGTCCGCGGCTGCGCGCACCGAGCGCACGCCGTTGTCCTTCAGCGCGGGTGTGTTGCTGCGGTCGAACTGATGGAACTCCAGTCCGTTGTAGCGCACCAGGCCTTCCCAGGTGCCCAGCCACAGGTAGCCGTCAGGCGTCTGGGCGATGGCGTTGATCTGGTTGTGGGGAAGCCCCTGGCGGGTGGTCCAGGTTTCCCGGTAGAAGGCCGAAATCGGCTTCTCCGGACGCGCCGGTGCGGGCGCCTGCACTTGCGTGGCCTGCGTGGCCTGCGTGGCCGCGGTCGCGGGCCGGGGCGTCACCGACCACGCACACGACAGGGCCAGCAGCCCGAAGACCACCAGCCCCCATGCCCTCCGTACGCCCCCCGCGGACATCAGGCAGCCGTCCGGGTCAGCCCACGGCCGATCCGGCCATGGCGCCCATGTGTTTGCGATAGTGGCGCAGCTCCTCGATCGAATCGTGCACATCGCTCAGTGCGGTGTGCGCGGACGTCTTCTTCACGCCCTCCAGCACCGCCGGCGACCAGCGGCGCGCCAATTCCTTGAGCGTGCTGACGTCGAGATTGCGGTAGTGGAAATGCCGCTCCAGCGCGGGCATCAGCCGATGCAGGAAACGCCGGTCCTGGCAGATCGAATTGCCGCACATCGGCGAGGCATTGGCCGCCACCCATTCCTGCAGGAATGCCAGCGTGCGCGCCTCGGCCTCGGCCAGCGGCAAGCCCTCCTCCAGCACCCGGCGCCACAGCCCTGACCCGCCGTGCTGGTTGCGGTTCCATTCGTCCATCGCCTCCAGCGTGGCCAATGGATGGGCAATGGCCAGTTCGGGCCCTTCCGCCAGCACGTTGAGCTGGCCGTCCGTCACCACGGTGGCTATCTCGAGGATGCCATCGCGCTCGGTATCCAGCCCGGTCATTTCCAGGTCGATCCAGATCAGGCGGTCTTGGGTGGGATCGGCAGCCATGGGCTCGCACACGCATTGGGGTGAGGGCATGATAGCCGCTCGCCGACGGGACGCCGCATGCTGCAGACCACCGCCAACGCCATCGGCCACCACGCGATCCTGACCGCGATGCTGGCCCCGGCCTTCTTCCTCACCGCCACCGCCGGCCTGCTGGCCTCGGCCAATACCCGGCTGGCACGGGTCGTGGACAGGCTGCGGGTGCTGATCGCCAGCTGGGAGCACGATGCAACCGACGCCGGCGAGCGCGAGGAGCAGATCCGCCGCCACCGCCAGCGCGCGCACCTGGTGCTGCGGGCCTGCCGTCTGCTGTACGGCGCTCTGGCCAGCTTCGTCGGCACCAGCCTGGCGCTGGCCACCGATGCGCTGGTGGGGTTCCGGATGGGGGCACTGCCCACCGCGATGGCGGTACTGGGCGTCTTGTTCCTGCTGGCCGCCAGCATCGCCATGTGGCGCGAGGTCAGCCTGGCGGTGAAAAGCTTCGATCTCGAGCTGGACCACAGCATGGCTGCACCGCGACGCCCGACCGCACCAGAAGTTTCCGCGGGCGGCTGACGCGCCGGCGATCGGCTCAGGCGCCGCCCTTGCCCCGGCGAGCGCGGAAATAGGCAGTCAGCATCGGGCCGGCGATATCGGCCAGCACGCCGCCGGCCACCTCGACGCGATGGTTGTGGCGCGGATCGGCCAGCAGGTCGAACACGCTGCCGGCCGCACCGGTCTTGGGATCGAACGCACCGAACACGACACGCGCCACGCGGGCGTGCACCATCGCCATCGCGCACATCGCGCAGGGCTCCAGGGTCACGTACAGCGTGCAGCCGATCAAACGATGGTTGCCGAGGGCCGCGCCGGCGCGCCGCATCGCCACGATCTCGGCATGCGCGCTCGGATCGCATTCCGCGATGTTGCGGTTCCAGCCCTCGCCGACGACGTTGCCGTCGGCGTCCACCACCACCGCACCGACCGGGATCTCGTCGTCCTCGTCGCGCGCACGTTCGGCCAGCGCGAGGGCATGGCGCATCCAGCGCTGGTCTTTGGTCGTGGTCGAATCCGGATCAGTCACGGGCAGACCTCGTTTCGTTCGGGGTTCATGTGGCTGTCCATGGCGCACGCCCGGCCCGGCCATACATGGCCGGTCAATGAACCGCCTGCGCGCCATGGCGCGCAAACAAGCGGTTCACTCCCATTCGATCGTCGCCGGCGGCTTGCCGGAGATGTCGTAGACCACGCGCGAGACGCCGCGCAGCTCGTTGATGATGCGGTTGCTGACCGTGCCGAGGAAGTCGTACGGCAGGTGCGCCCAGTGCGCGGTCATGAAGTCGATGGTCTCGACCGCGCGCAGCGCGATCACCCATTCGTAGGCACGGGCATCGCCGACCACGCCCACCGACTTCACCGGCAGGAATACCGCGAACGCCTGCGAGGTCTTGTCGTACAGGCCGGCCTTGCGCAGTTCGTCGATGTAGATCGCATCCGCCTGCGCCAGCAATTCGGCGTATTCGCGCTTGACCTCGCCGAGGATGCGCACGCCCAGGCCGGGGCCGGGGAACGGGTGGCGATAGACCATCTCGCGCGGCAGGCCGAGCTCCACGCCGAGCCTGCGCACCTCGTCCTTGAACAGCTCGCGCAACGGCTCCACCAGGCCCAGCTTCATGTGCTCGGGCAGGCCACCGACGTTGTGGTGGCTCTTGATGACGTGGGCCTTGCCGGTCTTGCTGCCGGCCGACTCGATCACGTCCGGGTAGATGGTGCCCTGCGCCAGCCACCTGGCGTTCTGCAGCTTGTTCGACTCCTCATCGAAGATCTCGACGAACAGGCCGCCGATGATCTTGCGCTTGGCCTCCGGGTCGCTGACGCCGGCCAGCGCCTTGAAATAGCGGTCGGCGGCGTCGACGCGGATCACCTTGACGCCCATATGCTCGGCGAACATGGCCATGACCGCATCGCCCTCCTGCCAGCGCAGCAGGCCGGTATCCACGAACACGCAGGTCAGCTGGTCGCCGATCGCCCGGTGCAACAGCGCCGCGACCACCGAGGAATCCACCCCGCCGGACAGGCCGAGGATCACTTCGTCGGACCCGACCTGCTCGCGCACGCGGGCGATCTGGTCTTCGATGATGTTGGCCGCCGTCCACAGCGTGCGGCAGCCGCAGATGTCCACCGCGAAGCGGCGCAGCAGCGCCTCGCCGGCGGCGGTGTGGGTCACTTCCGGATGGAACTGCACGCCATAAATTTTCTTCGCATCGTTGGCGAAGGCGGCGATGCCGAGGCGATCGGTGCGGGCGGTGATGCTGAAGCCTTCCGGCGCGCGGGCGACGTGGTCGCCGTGGCTCATCCACACGTTGCGCAGCTCGGCGCTGGTGGCCACCGGGGCCAGCAGCGCGTCGTTGCCGATGATCTCCAGCGCGGCATGGCCGAATTCGCGCTGGTTGCCGGCCTCGGTCGCGCCGCCCAGCTGCACCGCCAGCGTCTGCATGCCGTAGCAGATGCCGAGGATCGGCACCCCGGCATCGAACACCTGCCGTGGCGCCGCGGGGCAGCCGGCCTCGGTGGTCGACTCCGGGCCACCCGACAGGATGATGCCCTTCGCGCCGAAGGCCGCGATTTCGGCCGGATCGTGGTCCCACGCCCAGATCTCGCAGTACACCCCGAACTCGCGGATGCGACGGGCGATCAGCTGGGTGTACTGCGCGCCGAAGTCGAGGATCAGGATCTTGTCGGTGTGGATGTTGGTCATGTGCTGGCAGTTTTTCGGCATTGGATACAACAAAGGGAGTCTTGCGGCTCCCTTTGCGTGGATGGATCACCCGGCCCGGTAGTTCGGCGGTTCCTTGGTGATCTGCACGTCGTGGACGTGGCTCTCGCGCTGGCCCGCGCCGGTCACCTTGACGAATTGCGGCTGGCTGCGCATCTCCTCGACGGTCGCGCAGCCCACGTAGCCCATGGTCGCGCGCAGGCCGCCCATCAGCTGGTGCACCACGCCGGACAGCGGGCCTCGCACCGGGACGCGGCCCTCGATGCCCTCCGGCACCAGCTTGTCGGCGTCGGACGCGTCCTGGAAGTAGCGGTCCTTCGAGCCCTTCTCCATCGCGCCCAGGCTGCCCATGCCGCGGTAGCTCTTGTAGCTGCGGCCCTGGAACAACTCGATCTCGCCCGGCGACTCCTCGGTGCCGGCGAACAGGCCGCCGATCATCACGCTGGACGCACCGGCGGCCAGCGCCTTGCCGATGTCGCCGGAATAGCGGATGCCGCCGTCGGCGATCAGCGGGATGCGGTCCTGCAGCGCGCTGGCCACGATGTCGATGGCGGTGATCTGCGGCACGCCAACGCCGGCCACGATGCGGGTGGTGCAGATCGGCCAGGAAGTCGCCCGCGCTGGCGTACGCATTCTGTGGGGCTACGGCATGGCGTGCAGCCTCGCCGCCGTCAAATCCCTGAGCGTGGCGGCCAGGCGCGCGTACACGCCCGTGAGTGCGCGGCGGTAGGGTTCGTCGCGGCGGTGCTCGCTGGTGTCGGGCGAGCGTGCGGCGAGCTGCAGCATCTCGGCCGAGACCTGCACCAGG
>JANJSW010000032.1 GCA_024711415.1 Thermomonas sp.
CGTCTCCGCGCCGCTCTGGTCGAGGATGGTGCGGGAGTCGATCTTGGAACTGACCTGGAACGCGATGCGGGTCGGGATGTTGGCCTTGATCAGGCCGGTGATCACGTCCACCGACGGCCGCTGGGTGGCCAGGATCAGGTGGACGCCGGCGGCGCGCGCCTTCTGCGCCAGCCGCGCGATGAGTTCTTCGACCTTCTTGCCGACGATCATCATCATGTCGGCGAATTCGTCGATGAAGACGACGATGAAGGGCAGCGGCTCCAGCGTCGGCGGCGCCTCGTCCATGCCCGGGGTGGGCTTGAACAGCGGGTCCAGCAGCGGCTGGCCTGCGTCGGCGGCGTCCTTCACTTTCTTGTTGAAGCCGGCCAGGTTGAGCACGCCCACCGCGCTCATCAGCTTGTAGCGGCGCTCCATCTCCGCCACGCACCAGCGCAGGCCGTTGGCGGCCTCCTTCATGTCGGTGACCACCGGCGCCAGCAGGTGCGGGATGCCCTGGTAGACCGACAGTTCCAGCATCTTCGGGTCGATCATCAGCATCCGCACGTCCTTGGCGGAGGCCTTGTACAGCAGCGACAACACCATGGCGTTGACCGCCACCGACTTGCCGGAACCGGTGGTGCCGGCCACCAGCAGGTGCGGCATGCGCGCCAGGTCCGCCACGATGGGTTTCCCGGCGATGTCCTTGCCCAGCGCCAGCGTCAGCGGGCTGCCGGCCTTGTCGTATTCCTTCGACCGCAGCAGTTCGCTGAGGTAGATCATCTCGCGGTGGGTGTTCGGCGTTTCCAGTCCGATCACCGACTTGCCCGGGATGACATCCACCACGCGCACCGACTTCACCGACAGGCCGCGGGCGATGTCCTTGTCCAGCGAGGAAATCTGGCTGACCTTCACTCCCGGCGCCGGCTGCACCTCGAAGCGGGTGATCACCGGGCCCGGATAGGCGCCGACGACTTCGGCGTCGATGCGGAAATCCTTGAGCTTGAACTCGATCTGCCGCGACAGCGTTTCCAGCGTCTGCGCGTCGTAGCCCTTGGGCTGCGGCTTGGGATCGTCCAGCAGCGCCAGCGGCGGGATGCCGGTGCCGTCGTCGGCGTGGAACAGCGGGATCTGCTGCTCGCGCTTGGCACGCTCGCTCTTTTCCACCGCGGGCGCGGCCGGCGGCTCGATCTTCACCTTTTCGCGGCGCAGGCGGATCTCGCTGTCGGCCTTGCGTGCCGTTTCGCGCTCCTCGCGCAGCGCCCGCGCTTCGCTCCACTCGCTGGCCTGCTTCACGCCCTGCCGCGCGCCGCGGTCCAGCAACGCCGGCAGCGCCAGCACCCACGCACCGATCCGATCCATCACCAGTAGCCACGACAACCCGGTCGCCAGCGTCACCGACACCAGCAACAGGCTGATCAGGAACAGGTTGGAGCCCAGCGGCCCGAAGCCGCGCTGCAGCGACCGCCCGGTCAACTCGCCAAGGATGCCGCCGCTGCCGGCGGAGAAATCGTTGCCGCCGCCCACGCGCAGGTACAGCAGCCCGCAGACCGCGACCAGGAACCCGACGATGCCGACCAGCCGCAGCGCCGGTCCGAGGTCGGCTTCGCCATCGCCGTCCGTGTCCATGCCGAACAGCGCGATCCACGCGATCGCACCCAGCACCAGCGGCAGCAGGAAGGCAACGTAGCCAAACAGGAACAGCAGAAAGCTGGCGACCAATGCGCCCGCCACACCGCCAACGTTATGAATGGGAGCGAGCAGGCTGGAGCCCCGGTCCCAGCCGGGATCCGCCGGCGAGAAAGTGAACAGGCAGGCCAGCAGGTACAGCAGCAGCGGTGCGATCACGATCAGGGCCAGATCGCGCCACAGGCGCTGCCGGCGCGGGCTTTCCGCCGCGCGCGCGCCGCCCGCCTTCGCCGCAGTTTTGCGGCTGCTACCGACCTCGGATACCGCTTTCGCCACCTGCGATCAGACCTCAGGAAATCCCCATAGGCCTTTGATAATACGTCAAAGACCCATGTCCCGCAGCGCCGGGTGCACGATCTTCCCGGCGTCCACGTTGATGCCCTTCGCCAGCGCAGGATCGCTGCGCCAGCCGGCGTCGCTGGCAAGCCGGTTCACCCACGGCAGGATCGCCGCGCAGATCGCCTGCGAGGAGGTCTGCGGTACCGCCCCCGGCATGTTGGTCACGCAGAAGTGGGTCACCCCGTCTTCCACATAGGTCGGGTCTTTCCAAGTGGTGGGACGCGAGGTTTCGAAGCAGCCGCCCTGGTCGATGGCGATGTCGACCACGACGCTGCCCGCCTCCATCCGGGCCAGCATCTCGCGGGTCATCACGTGCGGCGCACGCGCGCCGGTGACCAGCACCGCGCCGATCACGAGGTCGGCAGCGGCGACTTCGCGCGCCACCACGTCGTGGTACGGATACAGCGCGGTGACGTTGTGGCCCAGCCGCATCATCTCGTCCATGCGGTCGGAGCGCATTTCGAACACGGTGACGTTGGCCCCCTGCGCAGCGGCCAGCGCGGCGGCGGCACCACCGGCCTTGCCGGCGCCGAACACCACCACCCGGCCGCGTTCGGTGGCCGGAAGCCCGCCCAGCAGCTTGCCCTTGCCGCCCAGCGGCTGGTGCAACAGGTGGGTGCCGACCTGCACCGCCAGCTTGCCGGCGATCACCGACATCAGCGCCAGCAGGGGCAGGTCGCCGTTAGCCAGCTCCACCGTTTCGAAGGCAACGCCGGTCAGGCCGATGTCCAGCAGGCGGCGGGTCAGCGCCGGCTCGGCGGCCAGGTGCAGGTAGCAGAACAGCAGGTGGTCCTTGCGCAGCAGCGCGAGGTCGCCGGCGATCGGCTCCTTGACCTTGACGATCAACTCGCCTTTTTCGTACAGCGCCGCGGCGTCGGGGGCGATCTTCACGCCCAGCCGGGCGTACTGCTCGTCGACGAAGCCGCTCTTGACGCCGGCATCCTTCTCCAACCAGACCTCGTGGCCGCGCTTGACCAGGTCGCCGGCGGCGGCGGGCACGAGCGCGACGCGCCCTTCGAGGGTCTTGGTTTCCGTGGGCACACCGATGCGCATGCTTCGCTCCTGGGCGGAATGGTCGTGGATGGACGACAGCGTTGCGGCGTTCGCGGCTTGTGTCGCGGCGCTACCGCCGCCAAGCTAGTGGCGAACGACGCCCTGCGCGAATCCAGCCGATTATAGGGAAACCGCTCCAAGCCATGACCACGACCAAGCACACCCGCCTCCTGATCCTCGGTTCCGGCCCCGCCGGCTGGACCGCCGCGGTCTACGCCGCCCGCGCCAACCTCAAGCCGGTGGTCATCACCGGACTGCAGATGGGCGGCCAGCTGATGACCACCACCGAAGTGGACAACTGGCCGGGCGACGCCCACGGCCTGATGGGCCCGGACCTGATGACGCGCCTGCAGGCGCACGCCGAACGCTTCGACACCGAAACCGTGTTCGACCACATCCATACCGCCGACCTGTCCAAGCGGCCGTTCCGGCTGGTGGGCGATTCCGGCGAATACACCTGCGACGCCCTCATCATCGCCACCGGCGCCACCGCCAAGTACCTCGGCATTCCGTCCGAGGAGGCCTACAAGGGCCGCGGCGTGTCCGCCTGCGCCACCTGCGACGGCTTCTTCTACAAGGACCAGGACGTGGCGGTGATCGGCGGTGGCAACACCGCAGTCGAGGAGGCGCTGTACCTGTCCAACATCGCCCGCAAGGTCTACCTGGTGCACCGCCGCGACACCCTGCGTGCGGAGAAAATCATGCAGGACAAGCTGTTCGCCAAGGTCGCCGCCGGCAAGATCGAAACCGTCTGGCACCACACCGTGGACGAAGTGCTGGGCAACGACGCCGGCGTCACCGGCATGCGCCTGAAGTCGGTGCAGGACGGCAGCACCCGCGACATCGACGTGCAGGGCTTCTTCGTCGCCATCGGCCACAGCCCCAACACCTCGCTGTTCGAAGGCCAGCTGGAGATGAAGAACGGCTACCTCAAGATCCACACGGGGCTCGACGGCAACGCCACCCAGACCAGCGTGCCGGGCGTGTTCGCCGCCGGCGACGTGGCCGACCAGGTCTATCGCCAGGCCATCACCTCCGCCGGCTTCGGTTGCATGGCGGCGCTGGACGCCGAGAAGTTCCTCGACGACGAATGACCGCGCCCGCGGATTGCCAGGTCGGCAATCCGCACGGCTGCAAGCGCCCGGCTCCGGCCGGGCCGGGCCGGAAGTCGCGGTAGTCTTCGCCAATGCCCGTGATGCGCATCCACCGCGTGCTGTCAGAAATTCCGGCCGCCGCCTGGGATGCCCTGCACGACGGCCGCAATCCCTTCATCGCGCATGGCTTCCTGCACGGGCTGGAAGCCACCGGCTGCCTGCGCGACGACTGGGGCTGGACGCCGCTGCACCTTGGCCTGTGGGAAGGCGAAGCACTGGTCGCCGCCGCGCCCGGCTACCTAAAGACCAACTCGCACGGCGAATTCGTGTTCGACCAGGCCTGGGCGCAGGCGTACGCGCAGCATGGTCTTCGCTATTACCCGAAATGGCTGTGCGCGGCACCCTACTCACCGGTGACCGGTCCACGCCTGCTGGCGCGGGATGAGGAGACGAAGCGGCGCTTGCTTGATGCGATTCCCGGCTTCATCGAGCACGCCGGTCTGTCCTCGGCGCACATCAATTTCCATGGCGACGCCGATGAAGCCCTGTTCGGCGGCGACACGCCGGACGAACGCTGGCTCCTGCGCGAGGACATCCAGTACCACTGGCGCAACGACGCCGGCTGGGCCACGTTCGAGGATTACCTCGGCGCCATGGATCGCAAGCATCGCAGGAACATCCGCCAGGAACGGCGCAAGGTGCACGAGGCCGGGATTTCCTTCCGCATCGTGCATGGCGACGAAGCTGCGGACGACGACCTTGCCGCGATGCACGGCTTCTACCTGCAAACCTTCGCCGACTATGGCAATTCCCCGGCGCTGACGCTTGGGTTCCTGCGCCACCTCGCACGGACGATGCCGCGCCAGCTGGTCATCGTGCTGGCCGAGCGCGGGGGCGCGGCGATCGCCGGCGCACTGTGCCTACGCGGCGGCGATACCTTGTACGGACGCTACTGGGGCGCCGCGGAACTGCATCCCGGCCTGCATTTCGAGACCTGCTATTACCAGGGCATCGACTATTGCCTGCGCGAAGGCCTGACCCGCTTCGAGCCGGGCGCGCAGGGCCGCCACAAGCTCGCCCGCGGCTTCCTGCCGACGCTGGTGCGCAGCCGCCACCACGTCGTCGATCCGCGCTTCGCCCGTGCCCTGCGCGACTGGTGCGCGGAAGAACGCCGCGAGGTACGACACCACCTGCAGCAGTTGCAGGCGCATTCGCCATTCCGCGACGAGGCGGCGGCATGAGCCTGCACCTGTTCGAGCTGGACGCCGACCCCGCCTCGCCGTTCCCACCGGTCGAACAGGCGATGGACGACCCCGACGGGCTGCTCGACTTCGGCGGCGACCTGTCGCCCACGCGCTTCCTCAATGCCTACCGCAACGGCATCTTCCCGTGGTTTTCCGAAGGCGAGCCGATCCTGTGGTGGAGCCCTTCCCAGCGAGCGGTGTTCCGCACCGACGGCGTGCACCTGCCCTCGCGCCTGCGCCGACGGCTGCGCAACAGCGGCTGGACGGTGCGCGCCGACAGCGCTTTCGCGCAGGTCGTCGCCGGCTGCGCCGCGCCGCGCGAAGGACAAAGCGGCGGCACCTGGATCACCGTCGACATGCAGGCGGCCTACCTCGCCCTGCATCGGCTCGGCCATGCGCACAGCATCGAGGTCTTCGATGCCGAAGGCCGGCTGATCGGCGGGCTGTTCGGGCTGTCGTTCGGCCACATGTTCTGCGGCGACAGCATGTATTCGGCGGAATCGGGTGCGTCCTCACTGGCGCTGGCGGCGCTGGCACAACGGCTCCACGACTGGGGTTGGCCGCTGCTGGATGCGCAGGTGCCCAATCCGCACACCCGCAGGCTGGGCGTGGAAATCTGGCCGCGCGCGGACTACCTGGCCGCGCTGGAAGGCCTGCGCGAGCAGCCCGCCACGCCCGGCAACTGGCACGAACGCTTCGGCGAACGGCCCGCTTCGGCGCTGGCCACCGCCTGAACGATTAACGGGATTTTTGCAAGACCCGGCCCGACGTGGCAGAATGTCGGACTTTCGGGCCCCATATTCATGGCGCCCTCCCCAGATACAGGACACGCTCCGGCAGACACATGGCGAAAGACGACGTCATCGAATTCGAAGGCACGATCTCCGAAACCCTCCCGAACACCATGTTCCGGGTGAAGCTGGAGAACGGCCACGAGATCATCGCCCACATCTCCGGCCGCATGCGCAAGAACTACATCCGCATCCTGACCGGCGACCGGGTCAAGGTCGAAATGACCCCCTACGACCTGACCAAGGGCCGGATCACCTACCGCCACCGCTGAACCACGCCGGTTCAGCGCTGTCGGCTACTCCACAAACGCCCCGCAAGGGGCGTTTCGCGTTCCTGCGCACCGTTGACCTGCATCATGTAGCGACGCCCGGGACCGGCGCAGACTGCAGGCCATCCCGCAGCGGAGCAGGCCCGTGTCCAGCCGCCATCCCGGCATTGCCAGCAGCATCCTCGACGCCATCGGCGATACCCCATTGCTGGAGATCGACGGCGTGTTCGCCAAGTGCGAATTCCTGAATCCGTCCGGCTCGATCAAGGCGCGCATCGCCAAATACATCGTCGAACGCGCCGAACAGGAAGGCCTGCTCAAGCCCGGCGATACCATCGTCGAAGCTACCAGCGGCAACACAGGAAACGCCTTCTCGATGGTGGCCGCGGTCAAGGGCTACCGGATGCTGGTGGTGATGCCGGAAGGCCTGTCCAGCGAGCGGGTGGCGATTTCCCGCGCGTTCGGCGCCGAGGTGCTGTTCTGCGGCAACTTCCACGTCAACGCCGCGCTGGAACGCGCGCGCGAACTCGGTCAGCAGCCCGGCTACTTCTTCCCCGGCCAGTTCGAGAACGAATGGAACGTGGACGAGAACCGCAGCTGGCTGGGCCAGGAAATCCTTGCCCAGTTGGGCGGACGGGTGCCGGATGCGTTCGTGCACGGGGTGGGCACCGGCGGCACCCTGATCGGCGTCGGCCAGGCGCTGCGCGCGGCGAATCCGGACGTGCGCCTGTTCGCGATGGAACCGTCCGAGTCGCGAACCATCCTTTGCGGCGAGGTGGCGCTGCACAAGATCGAAGGCATCTCCGACGGATTCATTCCGGCCATCTTCGCCCGTCATCGCGAGCTGGTGGATGCCACCATCAGCATCTCCAGCGAGGACGCGGTGGCGCAGATGCGCGCACTTGCGCGCGAACGCGGCCTGCTGTGCGGCCCCAGCTCCGGCGCCCACCTGCTGGCGGCGCGCCGGATCATGGCCCAGCACCCGGAGTTGCAGACGGTGGTCACCATCCTCGACGACGAGGGTGAGAAATATCTGCACGATTTCCACATGCAACCGGCCCCCGGCCACGGCGCATAGGCAATCCCGCACGGCGACGCGAACCGGCCCGCTCGTCAGGATCGGGACTTCATCGCGCGCGGCCGGTTGCCAGCCCACAGCACGTCTAGTATGAAGACCCGGTTCCGGTGACTTGCTCCACACTCCGGCTGTCCAGCGCTTCATTCCTCCGACGAGACCCTACGTGCTGCACAACCGGCCGCGCACATCGCTGATCCAACGGCTGTCCCTGAGCATCTGGGGATTGTTCCTCGCCCTCCTGCTGTTGCTGTCCGCGCTGGGATACCTGGCGATGCGGATGGCGGCCGACAGGGTTGTGCCGATAGTCGCCCAGCACGCGGTGGAGCTGCGCGCCGATGCCAGCGAAGGCTTGTTCCTGCAGGCCGAACAGAGCGTGCAGCGGCTGCAGCGGGAACTGCTGCGGCGGCTCTCGCAGGCCGACCGCGAGGCCACCCTGGCACGCTTCGACGCACTGTTCGCGCGCAGCGCCGACGGCCTGTGGCGGCTGCGCCCGGAACTGGTGGATGCACAGCGCGCGCCTACCCTCTACCTGCACCAGCCGCCGCAGGGGCTGGGCGATTCCGCGCGCCTGCGCGCCGTGGTCGCCTACGACCTGCTGCGCGAGCAGGGCCCGGCGCTGGCGCCGCCGTTCTTCTCGGTCTACATGGATTTCGTCGAAGACGGGCTGATGGTCTACGCCCGCGGGGTCGATTGGGGCAGTGGCGCCGATGCTGCCGCCACCAATACCGGCTATCCGACCATGCAGGGCTCGGAACCGCGCCGCAACCCGCAGCGCAATGTGTTCTGGACGCCGGTCTACTTCGACAAGCAGGCCGCTACCTGGATGGTTTCGGTGATCAAGCCGCTGGACTGGCAGGGCCAATGGGTGGGCACGCTGGGGCACGACGTCTCGGTGCAGACGCTGCTCGACCGGACCGCGGCCAGCGACGCCGACCAAGGCACCCAGCTGGTCATGAGCGCTGAAGGCGAGCTGATCGCCCATCCGCAGCTTGCGCGGCGCATCGCCGCCGCCGATGGCCAACTCAAGATCGCCAGCCTCGACGACCCGGTGCTGGAGCAAGTGCAGCGGATGGTTGCCAAGACCGGCACCGACAGTGGCGCCAGCCGCACCCCGGACGGCAGCCAGTGGGTGGCATGGTCGAAGATCCACGGACCGGACTGGTTTCAGGTCTACCTGCTGCCGCAGTCGCGGGTCAATCGCCTGCTCGCGTGGGGCATGGGCGCACTGTTCTGCATCGGCATCGCCGGCCTGCTGCCGGCGATGTGGCTGCTGCGGCGGCGCGTGCGCCAGCTGTTTGCGGTCCCGTTGAAGCGATTGGCGGTGGCGGTCGACGAACTCGGTCAGGGCCGCGATCCGCAGCCCATCGCCATGGGCAGCCGCGACGAGCTGGGCCGGCTGGCCGATGCCTTCGACGAAATGGTGGAAGAACTCATCCAGCAGCGCGCCCTGCAGTTCGCGCACGCGCAGGCGCTGCAGACGGAGATCGACGAACGCCGCCAGTTCATGACCCGGCTGGAGGAAGAACGCGCGCGCCTGCTGGCCCTGCTGGGCGCGATGAACCTCGGCATCGTGTTCGTCAGCAGCGGCAACCACGTCACCTACTGCAACGCGGCATTCCTGTCCATCTGGGAGCTGCCCGAGGGCACCACGGTGGTCGACCGCAGCACCCACGAGGCGCTGGAGATCGCCAAGCGGCTGATGATGGAACCGGGAGCGGTGCTGTCGCAGCTGGAGGAGTCGCTGGCCAACCGGGAGCGGCCCCGGCAGCTGGAGATCCGGCTGTCCGGCGACCGCGTGATCACGCACGATTCCTACCCGGTGCACGACGGCCACGGCCATTTCATCGGCCACCTGTGGGTGCAGGAGGACGTGACGCGCGAGCGCCAGACCGAGGCGCAGCTGACCCACCTGGCCGAACACGACGCGCTGACCAACCTCTACAACCGCCACCGCTTCGGCGACGAGCTGGCACGCTTCTTCCACGACGCCGAACGCATCCCGGCGCAGGCCGCGCTGCTGTTCTTCGACCTCGACGAATTCAAGTACGTCAACGACACCTTCGGCCATCGCGCCGGCGATGCGGTGCTGAACCGGGTGGCGATCGAGCTGCGCACCCTCGTCCGCGACGGCGACATCCTGTTCCGCCTCGGCGGCGACGAGTTCGCCGTGCTGATGCCGCATGCCAGCCAGGACGATGCGGAGCACCTGGCAGAGCGGATCGTGCGGCGCATCTCGCAGACGCCCATGCCCATGCAGGATCAGACCGTGCGCCTGACCACCAGCCTCGGCATCGCCCACTACCCCACCCATGCCGGCAACGCCGAAGAGCTGGTCGCGCACGCCGACACCGCCATGTACCAGGCAAAGCACACCGGCAAGAACCGCTGGAAGGTGTACCGCGTCGACCGCGACACCTCGCGTGAAATGGCGGGACGGCTGGCCTGGAACGACCGCATCGCGCGGGCACTGGAGAACGGCCACCTGCAGCTGCACTTCCAGGGCGTCTATCGCGCCGGCAACGGCCACCTCGCCCACCTGGAAGCGCTGCTCCGGATGGAGGACGAAACCGCGCCGGGCCAACTGATCCTGCCCGGGCAGTTCATCGACCAGGCCGAGAAGAGCGGCAAGATCCTGGAAATCGACCGCTGGGTGATCAACGAGGCCATCCGCCTGCTGGCCGCCCACCCGCACCTG
>JANJSW010000078.1 GCA_024711415.1 Thermomonas sp.
TGGATGGCGACCGGGTGGCCGCCGACGCGCGGGTGCTGGTGGCCGCCGACGGGCAGGTGTACTAATCCCTGCTCACGGGCTATTGGGTCGGGTTAGGGGGGCACGCTGGCGCCGTGGGGGTGGCCGGCATCGTCCACGCCAGCACCCTGGTGGTGCGCGGGCGCGGCACGGCCGAGGTGGTCGCGGTGGGCGTGGAGACCGCGGTCGGACGCATCGGCCGCTCGCTGCAATCGATCGTCACCGAACGCTCGCCGCTGCAGCGCGAGATGCGCCGGATCGTGGCGATCTTCGCCGTCATCAGCGCGATCACCTGCGGGCTGGTGGTGGTCCTGTACGGCCTGCTCCGAGGCAACTGGCTGGAAGGGGTACTGGCCGGGATCACGCTGGCGATGGCCAACATCCCCGAGGAATTCCCGGTGGTGCTCAGCGTGTTCCTGGCGCTGGGCGGATGGCGGATGGCCCGGCACAACGCGCTGGTCCGGCGCGCGCCCGCGATCGAGGCGCTGGGCGCGATCGGCATCCTCTGCACCGACAAGACAGGCACGCTCACCGAAAACCGGATGGCGGTGGCCGAACTTGACGCGGCGGATGTCTCTCGCGCGCTGGAGACGGGACGCCTGGCCTGCCCGCCGCTGTCGCATGACCCGATGGACCGTGCGCTGGTGGACGCGGCGGCGCAGCAGCAGATGCCGGCGGAACCCCCGGGCTGGCAACGGCTGCGCGACTATCCGCTGAGCAGCCAGCGCCCGGCCTTCATCCAGACCTGGCGCACGGACGCGGGTGAACTCTTCATCGCCGGCAAGGGCGCGCCGGAAACCATCGCGGTTATGTGCACGGGCTCGGCACCGACGCAGGCGGAACTGGAGCAGCGCCTGGCCGCGATGACGCAGCGCGGCCTGCGCGTGCTTGCGGTCGCCGCCGGGCGCGTGCCCGATGCGGCCAGCGCGCCGCTGCCGGAGGACCCCACGACGTTCCAGCTGGAATGGCTGGGCCTGGTCGGTTTCGCCGATCCGCTGCGCGCCGCCGTGCCCGCCGCCGTGGCCGAGGCGCGCGCGGCCGGCGTGCGCGTGATCATGATGACCGGCGACCATGCCGGCACCGCCCGCGCGATCGCGCAGCAGGCGGGCATCGACACCGACGCGGGCGTGGTGCGCGGCGACGCACTGGACGAGTACGACGAAGCCACCCTGGCCGACCGCCTCGCCTCCTCCAGCGTGTTCGCGCGGGTGCGGCCGGAACACAAGCTGCGGCTGGTGGAAGCGCTGAAGGCGCGCGGCGGCGTGGTGGCGATGACCGGCGACGGCGTCAACGACGCGCCCGCGCTGATGGCGGCGCACGTCGGCATCGCGATGGGCGGCCGCGGTACCGACGTGGCCCGCGAGGCCGCGGCCATCGTGCTGCTGGACGACAACTTCGTCACCGTGGTCCGCGCCATCCGGATGGGCCGCACCATCTACGAGAACATCGCCCGGGCCGCGCGCTACATCCTGGCGGTGCACGTGCCGATCACCGGCATGGCGCTGCTGCCGCTGCTCACCGGCTCCACGCCGATGCTGATGCCCCTGCACGTGGTGATGCTGGAACTGATCATCGACCCGGCGTGCTCGGTGGTGCTGGAGCGCGAGCCGCCGCCCGACGACATCATGCGGCGTCCGCCGCGCCCCGCCGACCACCCGCTGCTGGACCGGACCACGCTGTTCGTCTCGCTCGGGCAGGGGCTGGTGATGTTCCTGGCGGTCGCCCTGACCTACCTGTTGGGCGTCCGCGCGGGACTGGCGGATGCGCAGCTGGCGGCGCTGTCGTTCACCGCGATAGTGACGGGCAACCTGTTCCTGATCCTGCTGCACCGCTCGGGCGGCTCGATCTGGCGGGCACTGCGCACGCCCAATGCCGCCTTCTGGATCGTGGCGGTTGCCGCCAGCGGAGTGCTGGCGCTGGCGATCCTGCATCCGGCGGTAGCCGGCCTGTTCGACTTCGTGCGGCCACCGGCACCGCTGTTGGCGGTCGCGGTGGCGCTGCCGCTGCTCGCGATCATCGCGCTGGACCTGCTGCGCCGGCTACGGAGGACGTGAGGCCGGCCTTAAGCCCGCTCACCGGGCGTGTGCCGCACGTCCGCGCCGTTATCGCGGATTCCCGTTGGCTGCCGCGTTGACCGGCGTGGGCAACGCCGCGAAGTCCAGCGTCCACGCGTCCGTCTCCGGCGCTGGCGGAAAGCGCGCCCAACGGGTTTCGCGTTTCGCGTACAGGGTCGGGCCCCGGCAGCCGTCGCCGCACCACAGCGGAATCTCGATGCGGTCGACCTCGATGTCGTTGCGCAGTACCAGCCCGCCGCCGGTGTCGCGCGCCAAACGCAGCCTGGACGCGCGGCGCGGCCCTTCGGGCGGCCCCATGTCCACCAGCGTACCGTAGTCCATCCAGCCATCCGTGCAGGTCGGCGTCAGTGTGCCGGTGCGTACCGGCGTGGGTCCGGGCAGATCCGACGCGGCGGCGCTTGCCTGCGGCTGCAGCGGTCGCGACAGCACTTCACGCGCGGCCGTCCACCAGCGCGCATACGCATCGCGGTCGCTGCCGGCAAGGTCCCTCGCCGCCGACGCCACCGCGGCGGGCGGCCACCACGACGCGAACTGCAGTGACCTCCCTGCGTCCACGACCTGCAGCGCATCGGCGCCCGGTTCGGCAAGCAGCGCCTGCGCACGCGCCGGATCGCTGCCCGGATCCGCCACGCCGGAATACCTTCCGGCAAGCGCGGGACAGTCCGGCCGCCCCGCCATGCGCGCCGCATCCAGTCCGGGAAACCCGGCGGGCGGCGGCGTATCCACCTCGCGCACGCAACCGCCCAGCAGGGGCACCAGCAGCAGGATGTGCAGGAGGCGGGCGAACTGCGGCATGGCGGCCATCGGCAACGGGGCGGAGGGCGAAGTGTAGGTGGCGACCGGTGCGGGATTCATCCGCGCCCAGGAGGCAGTCCCTTGCCCGCTTCCATAGGACTGCCGCACCGCCCCGGCCCCGGTTTCTTACCTTCCCTGGCGGACGGCACGGGAAACGGTGTGCAGACAAACAAGCGCCGCCATGGCGGCCACCCGGCCCCCACCGCCTGCTGCGGCAGTCCCGAAGGACTCAGCGCTTGCAGGTATTGAAGCCGAGCAAGGCGTACAGCGGGCAGAAGTTGAATAGCCCGGTTGCCAGCGGCACCACGCCGATCCACGCCCATACCGGGCCACCCGTGGCCGCCCATACGATCAGCAACAGCCCCACTGCGATGCGCAGCCACTTGTCGACACCACCGACGTTGGTTTTCATGGCCATCCCTCCCTTTGGACAGGCGCAGCATGGCACTTCCAGGGACGGTCTGCCGGAGCAGCGTCAATCAGCGGGAAATCGGCTTTTTCAGCCGCTTGCGTTGCGCATGGCCACCCGCGCATGCCGGCGCCCATAGGCGAAGTACACAAGCACGCCCAACACCAGCCAGACCGCAAACCGCACCCATGTCAGGGTGGTCAGGTTGAGCATCAGCCACAGGCACAGCACGGCCGAGAGGATCGGCAGCACCGGCGAGAACGGCACCCGATAGGCGCGCGGCAGGTCCGGACGGGTACGCCGCAGCACCACCACCGCGATGCTCACCAGCACGAACGCTGACAGCGTGCCGATATTGATCATCTCCTCCAGCACCTCGACGCGGGTGAAGCCAGCCAGCAACGCCACCACCGCGCCGGTCAGCAGTTGCAGGCGCACGGGCGTCTTGCGGGTCTGCGAGGTGACGCTGAGCCAGCGCGGCAGCAGGCCGTCGCGGCTCATCGCCAGCAGCACGCGCGACAGGCCCATCAGCAGCACCATGATCACCGTGGTCAGCCCGACCAGGATGCCCACCGAGATCACCTGCGCCGCCCAGCCCGCGCCCACCGCGATGAACGCCGTGGCCAGCGACGGATGTTCCGCGGCGGCCAGCACCGTGTAAGGCACCATGCCGGTCAGCGCCAGCGATACGCCGATATAGAGCAGCGTCACGAGTGCCAGCCCGCCGAAAATGCCGCGCGGCAGGGTGCGCTGCGGATCCTTCACCTCCTCGGCCGCGGTGGCCACGACGTCGAAGCCGATGAAGGCGAAGAACACCAGCGCGGCGCCGGACAGCACGCCGGCCAGGCCGTACTTCGCCGGCGTGGCGCCAGTGGCCCAGGAGAACAGCGACTGGGACCACACGTTGCCTTCGGCGCCCCCGGCCGGAACGGAGGGCGGCACGAACGGACTGAGGTTGCCAGCATCGAAATACGTCAGCCCGACCACGATCACGAACACCACGATGCCAACCTTGATGGTGGTGAACACGTTGTTGACCCGGGCCGACATCTTGGTGCCCAGGATCAGCAGGCCGGTGAACACGGCGGTGATGAACACCGGACCCCAGTCCACCGCCAGCCCGAACAGTTCGAGCGTGGTCGGGATATGCATGTCCAGCAGCTCGAATACCGTCGAGAGATAGATGCCCCAGTACTTGGCGATCACCGCCGCACCGGTCAGCAGCTCCAAGATCAGGTCCCAGCCGATGATCCAGGCAACGAGCTCGCCCAGCGTGGCGTAGGTATAGGTGTAGGCGCTGCCGGCCACCGGGATGCTGGAA
>JANJSW010000087.1 GCA_024711415.1 Thermomonas sp.
CCGTTCGCCGGCGATGCCGCCGACAACCCGCTGCTGCGCGACTGGGGCGCAGCCGGCCGCGACTTCATGGCGCTGCTGGGCAGCTACGAGGTGGTGCATCCCAGCGGCGAGATCGCCGCCTATGCCGACCCGGCCGAAAGCGCCAACGCCGGCCTGCTGCAGCGCCTGCAGGCAGACCTGTTCCACCGCCGCGCCGCGCCGGGTTCGCCGCTGCGTGAAGCAGTGGACCTCGACGATCCCAGCCTGCAGTGCCACGCCAGCCACACCCGGCTGCGCGAACTGCAGGTGCTGCACGACCGCCTGCGCGGTCTGCTCGAAGACCCCCGCTTCGACCCGCCGCTGCAGCCGCGCGACATCGCGGTGCTGGCGCCGGACATCGACCCGTACGTGCCCTATCTCGACGCGGTGTTCGGCGGCCACGGCCAGCGCGACCCGATCCCGTATGCATTGGCGGACGCCAGCCCGCTGGCCGACGAGCCGCTGGCCGACCTGTTCCTGCGCCTGCTGGCGCTGCCGGTGTCGCGCTTCGGGCTGGAGGAAATCCTCGACCTGCTGGCCACGCCGGTGCTGGCCGAGGCCAACGGCCTGGACGCCGATGATTTCGAACGCCTGCGCGGCTGGCTGGGCGAAGCCGGCGCGCGCTGGGGCATCGATGCCGGCCACCGTGCGCGCCAGGGCGCGCCGGCCGACGATGCCTACACGTGGCAGTTCGCGCTCGACCGGCTGCTGCTGGGCCATGCCAGCGGCACCGACGACGACATCGCCGGCGTCGCGCCGTGGAGTGAACTGGAAGGCAGCGCGCTGGAGGCGCTGGACCGGCTGCTGCGGCTGCTGCGGGTGCTGGCGCGGCATGCGCGAACGCTGGGCGAAGCGGTGCCGCCGGCGCAGTGGCGCGAGCGCCTGCTGAAGCTGCTGGATGCACTGCTGCCCAAGCCGCCGGCGGACAGCGGCGCGCAGCGCGCGCTGGAACGCCTGCGCAAGCTCATCGACGCCTTCGCCACGCAGGCCGGACAGGCCGGCTTCGACGCGCCGGTGCCGGCCGAGCCGGTGCGCGCGCATTTCACCGCCGTGCTGGGTGAGGCCGATACCCGCGCGCCGCTGCTCACCGGCGGGGTCAGCTTCGCGCGGATGGTGCCGATGCGGCTGCTACCGTTCCGGGTGATCTGCCTGCTGGGGATGAACGACGGCGACTTCCCGCGCCGCGATCCCGCCGCCGGGCTCAACCGCCTCACCGCCGAGCTCGGCAGCGAGCGCCGCCGCCACGGCGACCGCTCGACCCGCGAGGACGACCGCTTCCTGTTCCTGCAGCTGTTCGCCTCGGCGCAGGACGTGTTCTATCTCAGCTGGCTGGGCGCGGATGCGCGCGACGGCAGCCCGCGCGAGCCGTCGGTGCTGGTGACCGAGCTGCTGGCCGCCGCCGCGGCGCAGCACGTCGACGCCGCTGCGGCCGCGAAGCAGCTTGTGTTGCGGCATCCGCTGCAGCCGTTCTCGCCGGCCGCGTTCGGCGCTGCCGATGACGGCGACGCGCAGGACCCGCGCCGCTTCAGCTATCGCCGCCACTGGCACCCGACCGCCGGTCGCCTGTCCGGCGCGCGCACCGCGCTGGCGCCGTGGATGCGGATGGATGCGGCGCTGGCACCGCTGCCCGACGAGAACGAACTGTCGCTCGACGCATTGCGCCGCTTCCTGCTGGCGCCGGCGGAACAGTTCCTGCGCCAGCGCCTGCAACTGCGCCTGCCCGAAGCGGAAGACGGCGGTGAGGACATCGAACCGCTGCAGGTGCCCGGTCGCGGGCTGGCGCGCAGCCTGCTGCAGCGCGCGGTGTTCGAACGGCTGCTGGCCGGCGACGACCTCGATGCGATGCAGGCGCCGCTGCGCGCGCGCGGGCTGCTGCCCTCCGGACCACCGGGCCGGCGCGCGCTGGCGGAGATCGCCGGCGAGGTCGCGCCCTACGTGGCGCCGTACGCGCAGTGGTGCGGCGCGGCGGCGGCAGACACGCTGCCGCTGGAGGTGGAGATCGACGGCCTGCGCCTGCATGGCCGCATCGCCGACGCCTGGCCGCAGGGCATCGCCCGGCTGCGCTTCGGCCCGCCGAACGGCCCGTCGATGCTGCGCAACGGCCTGGACTGGCTGCTGGCATGCGCGGCCGGCGTCGAGCTGCCGTTCGTGGAGTTCCACGACATCGAGGGCGACATCGGCCCGCATACCCGCAATGCGCTGTCGCGCGACGACGCGATCGAGGCGCTGCGCGCGCTGCTGGCGCTGCGCCGCGAGGGCCTGCAGCAGCCGCTGCCGTTCGCGCCCTACAGCGGCTGGGAGCTGTTCAGCGCGAAGACCCTCAATGCCGGCGTGGGCAACGCGGCGAAGAAATGGCGCGGCAACGGCAACGGCGGCTGGGCCGAAGGCAGCGCCGACGCGCTGCGGCTGGCGCTACGCGGACGCGATCCGTTCGACGGCACCGAGGCACTGCGGGGGTTCGCGCGGGTGACCGGGATCGTGTTCGGCGCCGCCGCCCGCGGCCTGCC
>JANJSW010000154.1 GCA_024711415.1 Thermomonas sp.
GCCCACTGGGGCGCCACGGTGCGCCTGCACGGCGACAGCTACGACGAAGCCAGGGCCTTCGCCGCCGAGCTGGCCGCGCAGCATGGCTACCGGCTGCTGTCCGCCTTCGACGACCCCGATGTGATCGCCGGGCAGGGCACCGTGGGCCTGGAAATCGCCAGCGCGCTGTCGCCGGACGCGGTGATCGTGCCGATCGGCGGCGGCGGGCTGGCAGCGGGCGTTGCACTGGCGCTGAAGACACAAGGCGTCCGGGTGATCGGCGCGCAAGTGGAAGGCGTCGATGCGATGGCGCGCGCGCTGCGTGGCGACGACCGAATCATCGAGCCGGTGGCCACGTTGGCCGACGGCGTGAAGGTGAAGATCCCGGGCGCGCTGACCCGCCGCGTGCTGGCGGAACTGCTGGACGACGTGGTCATCGTGCGCGAGGCCGAGCTGCGCGAGACGCTGGTGCGGCTGGCATTGGAGGAACACCTGATCGCCGAGGGCGCGGGCGCACTGGCGCTGGCGGCGGGCAAGCGCGTCGCCGCCAAGCGCAAGTGCGCGGTGGTCTCCGGCGGCAATCTCGATGCATCGGTGCTGGCGGGGCTGCTGCAGGACGTGCGCCCGCGCCCGCCGCGCAAACCGCGGCAACGCAGGCAGGAGCGACTTACGCCGCCGGCAGCCTCCACGCCCCCGCGTGCTGCCGGCCCGCTCCCGTCCATCGCCATTCCCGTGCCGCGCGCCGCGCGCACAACCCCCGCACCCGAGACCAGCTACGCATGAACGCAAGCGCCAACGCCGCCGCCCCGGAACACGCACCCCCCGATCGGGTGGTCATCTTCGATACCACCCTGCGCGACGGCGAACAGTCACCGGGCTTCACCATGAGCAGCCCGCAGAAGATCGCCTTTGCGCACGCGCTGGCCGATCTCGGCGTGGACGTGATCGAGGCCGGCTTCCCCAACAGCTCGCCGGCCGACTTCGGGGCCGTGCAGGCCATCGCCAAAGAGGTGCGCGGCGCCGCCATCGCCGGGCTGGCACGCTGCCACGCCGGCGACATCGAAGCCTGCGCACGCGCGCTGGATGCCGCCGCCGCACCGCGCATCCACGTGTTCATTTCCACCAGCCCGCTGCACCGCGAACACAAGCTGTCGATGTCGAAGCAACAGGTGATCGAACGCGCGGTGATGGGCGTCGAGCTGGCGCGCCGGCACGTCGATGACGTGGAGTTTTCCGCCGAGGACGCCTTCCGCACCGAGCGCGACTTCCTGGTGGAGGTGTTCGAGGCGGCGATCGCCGCCGGCGCGCGCACCGTCAACGTGCCGGACACCGTGGGCTACGCCACGCCGGAGGAAATCCGCGAGCTGTTCCGCTTCCTGCGCACCAACGTGAAGGGCGCCGACGGCGTGGTGTTCAGCGCGCACTGCCACAACGACCTGGGCCTGGCCGTGGCCAACTCGCTGGCCGCCATCGAGGGCGGCGCGCGGCAGGTGGAATGCACCATCAACGGCATCGGCGAGCGCGCCGGCAACGCCGCGCTGGAAGAACTGGTGATGGCGATGAAGGTGCGCCGCGGCTGGTACGGCGCGGATACCCGCATCGCCACCCCGAAGCTGCTGGACACCTCGCGCCTGCTGTCACGCATCACCGGCATCCAGGTACAGCGCAACAAGGCCATCGTCGGCCTGAACGCGTTCGCGCACGAGTCCGGCATCCACCAGCACGGCATGCTGAAGAACCGCGATACCTACGAGATCATGCGCCCGCAGGACGTGGGCTGGCCGGATTCGCAGCTGGTGCTGGGCCGCCACAGCGGGCGCGCGGCGGTGGCCGACCGCCTGCGCGCACTGGGCCATGTGCTGGACGATGCACAACTGGACCGGGTGATCGCCGACGCCAAGGCACTGACCCAGACCCAACATGTGATCGGCGATGCCGACCTGCTGCGGCTGGTCGAAGGCGAACGCTTCGGACCCGGCTGGCGGGTGGCGGCCATGCACCTGACCGACGAAGGCCAGCACACCCGCGCGCGGGTGGAGCTGTCGGATCCCGACGGTCGCCAGGTGCGCCAGGACGCACGGGGCGAAGGCCCCATCGCAGCATTGTTCGCCGCGCTGGCGCAGGCCACCGGCGTCGACTTCGCACTGGAGAGCTACGAAGTGCACAGCATGGGCATCGGCCGCGACGCCCGTGGCGAAGCCAACCTGAGCACGCGCATCGACGGCGAGACGCTCAGCGGCCAGGGCACCAGCCGCGACGTGCTGGAGGCCAGCGCGATCGCCTGGCTCGACGTCGCCAACCGCGTGCTGCGCACGCAGGCCACGCACCCCGTGGCGATCCCCGCCTGACCCTACTCCCCCCAAGGAACCGCACACATGCACGCCAACATCGTCGTACTGCCGGGTGACGGCATCGGCCCCGAAGTCACCGCCGCCGCCGTGGCCGTCCTGCGCGCGGTGGCCGCGCGCTATGGCCACGACTTCGACTTCAGCGAACACCTGATCGGCGGCGCCGCCATCGACGCCAGCGGCAGTGCGCTGCCGGACGCCACGCTGGCGGCAGCCCGATCCGCCGACGCGATCCTGCTGGGCGCGGTCGGCGGACCGCAGTGGTCGGATCCCGGCGCCAAGGTACGCCCGGAACAGGGGCTGCTGGCAATCCGCAAGGCGCTGGGCCTGTACGCCAACCTGCGCCCGGTCAAGCCGCACGCGGCCACGCTGGGCGCCTCGCCGATCAAGCCCCACCTGTTGCAGGGCGTGGACCTGGTCGTGGTGCGCGAGCTGACCGGGGGCATCTACTTCGGCGACAAGGCCCGCAGCGACGGCGACGCGTCCGACGTTTGCCGCTACAGCGTCGCCGAGATCGAGCGCGTGGTGCGCCACGCCGCCCGGCTGGCGCGCTCGCGCAGCGGCAGGCTGACCTCGGTGGACAAGGCCAACGTGCTGGAAACCTCGCGGTTGTGGCGCGAGGTGGCGACGCGCGTCGTGCGCGAGGAATTCCCGGACGTGCAGCTGGAACACCAGCTGGTCGATTCGATGGCGATGCACCTGCTGGCGCGGCCGCGATCGTTCGACGTGATCGTCACCGAGAACATGTTCGGCGACATCCTCACCGACGAAGCCTCGATGCTGGCCGGCTCGCTGGGCCTGCTGCCGTCCGCTTCCCTGGGCGAAGGCAGCTGCGGAATCTTCGAGCCGATCCATGGCAGTGCGCCGGACATCGCCGGCAAGGGCATCGCCAATCCCTACGCCGCCATCCTCAGCGCGGCGATGCTGCTGCGCCATGCGCTGGGGCTGGAGGGCGAGGCGCAGTGCGTGGAGCTGGCGGTATCGCGCGCGCTCGAAGACGGCGCGTTCACCGCCGACCTGGCCAGCGACCGCGCGCGCGCCATCGGCACCCGCGCCGCCACCGCCGCGGTGCTGGAACAGCTGGAGCTGCCCTGCCATGTGATGGAACTGCGCGACTGAGGCGAACTGTTTGAAGATGGGGTCCGGGGTCTTTCCAGCGAAGCGAAAAGACCTCAGACCCCATTCGTCGCGCCTCGATCCCCGCTCCGCTGCGCCTGAGTGAGCGCGCTCAGCCGCGCGCGAACACCCACGGCTGCGCCGCGCGATGGCGCGCCTCGAAGGCGCGGATGGCGTCTGCGTGCTGCAGGGTCAGGCCGATGTCGTCCAGCCCGTGCAGCAGGCAGTGCTTGCGGAAGGCGTCGACGGCGAAGTGGTGCCGCGTCCCATCGGGCCGCGTCACCGTCTGCGCCTGCAGGTCGATGGCCAGCGCATAGCCTTCCGCGGCTTCGCACTGCGCGAACAGCGCATCCACTTCGTCGGCCTGCAGCACGATCGGCAACAGTCCGTTCTTGAAACTGTTGTTGTAGAAGATGTCGGCGAAGCTCGGCGCGATGATCGCGCGGATGCCGTACTCGGCCAGCGCCCACGGCGCGTGCTCGCGGCTGGAGCCGCAGCCGAAGTTGGCGCGTGCCAGCAGCACGCTGGCGCCCGCGTAGCGCGGCTGGTTGAGCACGAAGTCCGGATTCAACGGCCGCTTCGAACACTCCTGCCCCGGCTGGCCGAC
>JANJSW010000165.1 GCA_024711415.1 Thermomonas sp.
TGGATGCGCGCGCGCAGCGGCGGTGCACGCGGCTGGCAGGCGCTGGCGCTGCTGGCGCTGCTGGCGGTCGGCTGGCCGCTGGCCCGGCTGCACGCGCTGCCGCGCCCGCAGGCGAACGCCGTCGCCGCGCCGGCCGGCATCGCCAGCGTGGCCTGGTCGGAACAGGCGCTGGCCGACCTGCGCGCGCAGGACCGGCCGGTGTTCGTCAACATGACCGCCGACTGGTGCGTCAGCTGCAAGGCCAACGAGACGACCGTGTTCGCGCGCGAACGCTTCCGCGGCGCGCTGGAAGCCGCCAACGCCGTCTACATGGTCGGTGACTACACCGACGTCGACCCGGCCATCACCGCCTACCTGCAGCGCCACCGCGCGGTCGGCGTGCCGCTGTACGTGGTCTACCCACGCGGCGGCGGCGAAGGCCGCATCCTGCCCACCCTGCTGACTCCCGGCATGGTGGAGGACGCCCTGCGCGAGGCCGCCCGCTGATGCCTTCCAACCGCGCGGTGCTGGTGGTAGCGCTGCTGGCGGCGATCGCCGGTGCCGGCGCCAGCCTGCTGTTCGAACCCACCATCGCCTACCGGCTGGCCGGCACCGAGGTCGGCCAGCAGGTGCTCGACGCCTCGCTGAAGGCACGTGCGCCGGCGGCGCCGGCGGGGGTCACCATCGCGGAAAAGGGCGGCATCGTGCCGGCCATGACCCTGCCGGATCCCGACGGTAAACCGGTCGCCATTCCCGCCGCCTGGGCCGGGCGCACCACCCTGGTCAACCTGTGGGCGACGTGGTGCGCGCCCTGCCTGAAGGAAATGCCGGACCTGCAGGCGTTCGCCGACGCGCAGGGCTCGACCGGCATGCAGGTGGTCGGCATCGCGCTGGATGAGGCCGCCGCCGTGGCGGCGTTCCTGCGCCAGCACGGCATCACCTATCCGGTGCTGGTGGATGCCGCGGGCCCGGCCGACGCCGGCGTGCGGCTGGGCAATCCGGCCGGCGTGCTGCCCTATTCGGTGCTGGTGTCGGCCGACGGGCGCCTGTTGAAGACCCGAATCGGGCCGTTCACGGACGCCGCCGACATCGCCGCGTGGGCGGGCGCTGCATCCACGCGTTGACCACGGGTTCGGTGGCAATTTGCCCGCCGCAGCCACCGTCGCCTGCCGCCAGCAGCGCGGCCCTTGCGGCGAAGCGGCTCGCCACCATTTAGAGCCGCCGCTCCAACATCCGATTAAAACCCCATTATCCGGCAAAAGTTCGCCGAACTGGACAGCATCCACCTTTCGCGGGACACTGCGCGCCTGTTTTCCGGGGCTCCGACCCAATCGATGGCAACCCTGCTGCTCCTGCATGGCCCCAACCTCAACCTGCTCGGCAGCCGCGAGCCGGAGGTGTACGGCCACACCACGCTGGCCGACATCGACGCCGATCTGGCGGCGCGCGCGCAGGCGGCCGGGCATGTGCTGCACAGCTTCCAGTCCAATGCCGAGCACGCGCTGGTGGACCGCGTGCAGGCCGCCCGCCTGGATGGCACCGCCTTCATCCTGATCAACCCCGCCGCCTTCACCCACACCTCGGTCGCCCTGCGCGACGCGCTGGCCGCGGTGGCCATTCCCTTCATCGAGATCCACCTGTCCAACCCGCACGCCCGCGAGCCGTTCCGCCAGCACAGCTATTTCAGCGACAAGGCGGTCGGCGTGGTCTGCGGCTTCGGCGCGGACTCGTACCGCTACGCCCTGGACGCCGCGCTGCAGCGGCTGGCCCGCTGAGCCCGGCGACACCGCCTTTCCCCATTCCATCCCCGGCCCGGCGCCATCAACGCCGCGGACCCAAGCAAGAGGACCCGTCATGGATCTGCGCAAGATCAAGAAGCTGATCGACCTGCTGGAAGAGTCGAACCTCGCCGAAATCGAGATCAAGGAAGGCGAGGAATCCGTGCGCCTGGCGCGGGTGCCGAAGGGCGGGCTGGTGGCCGCCGCGCCGGCGCCGATGGCGCACCACATGGCCGCCCCCGCCGCGCCGGCGATGCCGATGAATTCGCCGGTGCAGGCCGCCACCGGCGGCAGCCCCAAGCCCGCCGACCCGGAACTGCCGGCCGGCCACGTGATGCGCGCGCCGATGGTGGGCACGTTCTACGCCAGCCCGGCGCCGGACAAGCCGGCCTTCGTGTCGATCGGCCAGGCGGTCAAGGCCGGCGACACCCTCGGCATCATCGAGGCGATGAAGATGTTCAACCCGATCGAGGCCGAGGTCTCCGGCACCGTGCTGGCGATCAAGTGCGAGAGCGGCCAGCCGGTGGAATTCGACCAGCCGCTGTTCGTGATCGGGTAAGCGACCATGCTCGAAAAAGTCGTCATCGCCAATCGCGGCGAAATCGCGCTGCGCATCCTGCGCGCCTGCCACGCGCTGGGCATCCGCACGGTCGCGGTGCACTCCACCGTCGACCGCAACCTCAAGCACGTGGCCATGGCGGACGAGTCCGTGTGCATCGGCCCGGCGCCGTCGGCGGAGAGCTACCTCAACATGCCGGCGATCATCGCCGCGGCCGAGGTCACCGACGCGCAGGCCATCCATCCCGGCTACGGCTTCCTGTCCGAGAACGCCGACTTCGCCGAGCGGGTGGAGCAGTCCGGCTTCATCTTCATCGGCCCGAAGGCCGACACCATTCGCCTGATGGGCGACAAGGTCGAGGCGATCCGCGCGATGAAGGCCGCGGGCGTGCCCTGCGTGCCCGGCAGCGGCGGCCCGCTGGGCGACGATCCGGCCACCAACGTCAAGATCGCGGCGGAGATCGGCTATCCGGTGATCGTCAAGGCGGCCGGCGGCGGCGGCGGGCGCGGGATGCGCGTGGTCCATACCGAAGCCGCTCTGGTCAACGCCATCGCCACCACCAAGCAGGAAGCCAAGGCAGCGTTCGGCAACTACATGGTCTACATGGAG
>JANJSW010000167.1 GCA_024711415.1 Thermomonas sp.
GCCGCCACCCGCGCCGCTGCCGGCGACCGTCAGGAAGAGGCGCCCGCCGCCGATCCGCTGCTGAGCGTGCTGGCGCAGATGCCGCAGTTGCCGCAGACATCGCAAATGGCGGTGCTGCCGGTGGCGCCCACCCTTCCGGCAACGCCTGCAGCGAACGCCGCTGCGGCCGTGGCGGCCGTGGCGGCCGATGCGGCAAAGCTGCCGCTGTCCGCGCTGACTGCCATCCAGCCGGGTTCGGGTCACGGCGTGGTCACCAGCACCGACATCGCCATGTCCGCGCCCGCCGCAGCAGCAGCCGGCCTGCCGGCGGACACCGCAGTCGACATCGGCCTGCCTGCCACCCACGCCGCGCCCTTCCCGCTATCGCAACAGGGGATTGCCAACCAGGCCGCATCCGCCGCTGCGCCGCTGCCGGGCTTCGTATTGCCCGCCGCGGAACAACAGGCAATCACGCCCATCGAGGCGGCTGCCCCGAATACCGCCGCGCCGCTCAACGCGTTGCAGTCGCTGGCCGCGGTGCAGCCGGCCAGCACACCCGCCGCGCCCCTCGCCGCGCCGGCACTGACGCAGCCGGCCGATCCCGCCACCGGCTATGACGATGGCTTCAGCGGCCACGTGACCTGGCTGGCCGGGCAGCGCATCGGCCAGGCGGAGATCCGGGTGGTGCCCGAACACCTGGGCACCATCGACATCCGCCTGCAGATGGACGGCAGCAACGTGCGCGCCGAGTTCCACAGCACCCAGCCGGAAGTCCGCCAGGCGCTGGAAGCCAGCCTGCCGCGGCTGCGCGAAATGCTCGGCCAGCACGGCCTGCAGCTTGCCCATGCCGGCGTCGGCCAGGGCCAGGGAGGCCAGCGCCAGTCCGGCGACGGCATGCCGCAGCCGGGCCATGGCGGCGGGCTGACCCTGCCGGACGAAGCCGGCTCGCCGCTGCCGCCGGATTTCCGTCGCGCCCGCGGTCTGCTCGACGTCTACGCCTGACCACACGGAAGTCCTGCCGCGGTTTGCCGCCCGCCTTGCGCGGCAGCGGACGGGTGCGGCGTCACACCGTCGACATTGGCCATTGCAATGACGGCACGCGATTTGCACCATGGTGGGCATAGCCCGCTCAAGGATGGATCGATCCGTGCCAGCAGCACCCGCCAGAACTCCGACTGCCAAGCCCGGCGCCGCTGCGCCCGAAGCGCTGCCACCGAAGAAGCCGAAGAAGCTGCTGTTCATCATCCTGACCCTGGTGGCGGTCATTGCCGCCGGCGGCGGTGCGGCATTCTGGTTCCTGAAGCCGGCCACCCCGGCCAGCGCCAAGCCTGCGGGCCCGGCGCAGTACATCGCGCTGGAGCCGGCCTTCGTGGTCAATCTGGCCGACGAGGGCGGCACGCGCTACCTGCAGGCCGACGTGCAGTTGCAGACCCGCGACGCGGACACCGCCGCCGCGTTGTCGCTGCACACGCCGATCATCCGCAACAAGCTGCTGCTGCTGTTCGGCCAGCAGACTTCGCAGCAGCTGACCGGCCGCAACGGCAAGGAACAGCTGCAGGCGCAGGCGCTGGCGGAGGTCAGGAAAACGCTCAAGGCGCAGCACGCGGCCAACCAGGTCGACGCGCTGCTGTTCACCAGCATCGTGATCCAGTAGACAGGCTGCCCGATGATGACCGACCTGCTCAGCCAGGACGAGATCGACGCCCTCCTCCACGGGGTGGATTCGGGCGCGGTCGACGTCGAACCGCCGCCGGCCCCGGGCGAGGCGCGCACCTACGATTTCGCCACCCAGGAGCGGATCATCCGCGGTCGCCTGCCGACCCTGGAGATGATCAACGAACGCTTTGCGCGGACCTGGCGGATCGGGCTGTTCAACCTGCTGCGCCGCTCCGCCGACCTGTCCGTGCGCGGCATCGACATGATCCGCTTCGGCGAGTACATGCACTCGCTGCAGGTGCCCACCAACATCAACCTGGTGAAGATGAAGCCGCTGCGCGGCACCGGCATCGTGATGTTCGAGCCGCGCCTGGTGTTCACCGTGGTCGACAATTTCTTCGGCGGCAACGGCAAATACCACACCCGCATCGAGGGCCGCGAGTTCACCCCCACCGAGATGCGGGTGATCCAGCTGCTGCTCAAGCAGACGTTCTCCGACTTCACCGAGGCCTGGGCGCCGGTGATGAACGTGGAGTTCGAGTACATGAACTCCGAGGTCAATCCGCACTTCGCCAACATCATCAGCCCGCGCGAATACATCGTGGTTTGCCGCTTCCACGTCGAGCTGGAGGGCGGTGGCGGCGAGCTGCACCTGGCGCTGCCGTGGTCGATGCTGGAGCCGATCCGCGAGCAGCTGGACGCCGGCGTGCAGAGTGACCGCGTCGAGAAGGACGAAAGCTGGACCAGCGCGCTGCACACCCAGCTGCAGGACGTCGCGGTGGACCTGAGGAGCACCCTCGCCACCCGCCAGATCAGCCTGCGCGAGCTCAGCAAGCTGAAGGTCGGCGACGTGATCCCGATCGACCTCAAGCCCGCGATCCCCGTGCACGTCGAACACCTGCCGTTGTTCACCGGCGAATTCGGCGTCCACAACGGCAAGAACGCGGTGAAGATCACCGAAGTGCACGCCACCCGCTCCCCACAGAATCCGGTACCGACGCTATGACATCCACCGACGAAGCCGCCCAGCTTGCCGCCTTCGAGGCCCTGACCGCCGGTACCGCCGCCGACCCGAACGCCGGCAGCGGCCCGAAGAACGACCTCAACCTCGACGTCATCCTCGACGTGCCGGTGACCCTGTCGCTGGTGGTCGGGCATGCACGCATCCCGATCCGCAACCTGCTGCAGCTCAACCAGGGTTCGGTGGTGGAGTTGGAACGCGCCGCCGGCGAGCCGCTGGACGTGTACGTCAACGACACCCTGATCGCGCAGGGCGAAGTGGTGGTGGTCAACGACCGCTTCGGCGTGCGCCTGACCG
>JANJSW010000186.1 GCA_024711415.1 Thermomonas sp.
ACTGCGTGGCGATCGAGCCGGAATGGCTGCGCGACGACCATGCCGGCCTGTTCGCGATCGCCGGCCGCGCCAGCCTGGCCGGGCGGCTGGTGCAGGCCAATCGCCATGACGTGGCCGAAGCCCAGCTGGCCGAATGGCGCCGGGTGTTCGGGGACAACCTGCACCTGGAGCTGACCCGCACCGGCCGCGACGGCGAGGAAGCGTTCAACCAGTTCGCCCTGCACGCCTCCGGCAAGCTCGGCCTGCCGGTGCTCGCCAGCAACGACGTGCGCTTCCTCGATGCCGCGGGGTTCGGCGCGCACGAGGCGCGGGTGTGCATCTCCAGCGGCCGCGTGCTGGATGATCCGCGCCGCCCGCGCGATTACAGCGCGCAGCAGTACCTGCGCTCGACCGAGGAAATGGTCGCGCTGTTCGCCGACGTGCCGGACGCGCTGGACAACACGGTGGCGCTGGCGCAGCGCTGCAACCTCCAGCTGAAGCTGGGCACCTACTTCCTGCCCGCCTACCCGGTGCCGTCCGACGAGACGCTGGACAGCTGGATCCGCAGCGAGGCGCGCAGCGGCCTGGAAGCGCGGCTGCAGAAGAACCCGCTGGCACCCGGCAAGACCCGCGAGGACTACGACGCGCGGCTCGAGTTCGAGCTGGACACCATCATCAAGATGGGCTTCCCCGGCTACTTCCTGATCGTGGCCGACTTCATCCAGTGGGGGAAAAACCAGGGCATCCCGATCGGCCCCGGCCGCGGCTCCGGCGCCGGCTCGCTGGTGGCGTGGGCGCTGCAGATCACCGACCTCGACCCGCTGCCGTACAACCTGCTGTTCGAACGCTTCCTCAACCCGGAACGCGTGTCGATGCCCGACTTCGACATCGACTTCTGCATGGACCGGCGCGACGAGGTCATCGACTACGTCGCCCGCAAGTACGGCCGCGAGCGCGTTTCGCAGATCATCACCTACGGCACCATGGCCGCCAAGGCGGTGCTGCGCGACACCGGCCGCGTGCTCGGCTTCGGCTACGGCATGGTGGACGGCATCGCCAAGCTGATCCCCAACATCCTCGGCATCTCGCTGAAGGACGCGATGGGCCAGGGCAAGGGCGGGATGGACGGCGAGATGGCCTCGCCCGAACTGATCCAGCGCTACGAGAGCGAAGACGACGTCCGCGACCTGATCGACCTGGCGCTGCAGCTGGAAGACCTCACCCGCAACGCCGGCAAGCACGCAGGCGGCGTGGTGATCGCGCCCTCGCCGCTGTCGGACTTCTGCCCGCTGTACGCCGAACACGACCACGGCACGCTGGGCAAGAACCCGGTCACCCAGTTCGACAAGGACGACGTGGAAGCGGTGGGGCTGGTGAAGTTCGACTTCCTCGGCCTGCGCACGCTGACCATCATCGACTGGGCGGTGAAGGCGATCAACGCGCGACGTGCGAAGGAAGGCGGCGAACCGGTCGACATCGCCGCGATCCCGCTCGACGACGCGTCCGTCTACCGCAACATCTTCGCCAACGGCAATACCGGCTCGGTGTTCCAGTTCGAATCCTCGGGCATGCGCCGCGCGCTGAAGGACGCCAAGCCAGACCGCTTCGAGGACCTGATCGCGCTTAACGCGCTCTATCGCCCCGGCCCGATGGAGATGATCCCGTCGTTCGTGGCGCGCAAGCACGGCACCGAGACGTTCGAATACCCCGATCCCCGCACCAGGGGGATGCTCCAGGAGACCTACGGCATCATGGTCTACCAGGAGCAGGTCATGCAGATGGCGCAGATCGTCGGCGGCTACTCGCTGGGCGGCGCCGACCTGCTGCGCCGCGCGATGGGCAAGAAGGTGCCTGCCGAGATGGCCAAGCACCGCGAGATCTTCCGCGAGGGCGCGGCCAAGGGCGGGGTCAGCGCGGCCAAGGCCGACGAGATCTTCGACCTGATGGAGAAGTTCGCCGGCTACGGCTTCAACAAGTCGCATGCCGCCGCGTACTCGCTGGTCGCCTACCAGACCGCATGGCTGAAGCAGCACTACCCGGCCGAGTTCATGGCCGCCACCCTGTCCTCCGACATGGACAAGACCGAGAAGGTGGTGGCCTTCCTCGATGAGGCGCGCGGCCTCGGCCTGGTCGTGCTGCCGCCGGACGTGAATGCCTCCGCGTACATGTTCGAGGCCACCACGCCGGACACCATCCGCTACGGCTTGGGCGCGGTGAAGGGCGTGGGCCAGGGCGTGTGCGAGGCGATCGTGGCGGCACGCGACGGCGCCGGCCCGTTCCGCGACCTGCTCGACTTCTGCCAGCGCGTCTCCGCCGCCGGCCTCAACAAGCGCACGCTGGAAGCGCTGATCCACGCCGGCGCGATGGATGCGCTGGCGGTCAACCGCGCCTCGCTGATGCTGCAGCTGCCGGAGGCGATGAAAGCCACCGACCAGATGGCGAAGAACCGCGAAGCTGGCATGTTCGACATGTTCGGCAGTGGCGGCGGCGCCGACATCCGCGTGGAGCTGCCGGAGACCAGCGAGTGGCCGCTGGTGCAGCTGCTGCAGGGTGAACACGACACGCTGGGCCACTACCTCAGCGGCCACCCGATGGACCCCTACCGCGACGACGTGCAGAGGCTGGTCGGCCACGACCTGTCGGCGCTGGCGGAAATCTGGGAACGCGCCGCGCGCAGCAGCCGCCCGCAGGAGGGCCGCAGCTGGCGGCCGATGGTGCAGACCGTGGTGGCGGGCCAGGTCATCGGCATGCGCAAGCGTGGCGAATCGCAGGCCTTCGTGCAGCTGGAGGACGGCCGCGGCCGGATCGAATGCGGCTTCTTCAACGAACAGTGGCAGGAATTCGCCCCGCTGCTCACCCGCGACCGCATCCTGGTGATCGAGGGCGGCCTGCGCGAGGACGAATTCAACGGCGGCTATTCGCTGCGCGCCAGCCGCTGCTGGGATTTCGCGCAGATCTGCGGCCAGCAGGCGCAGCGCATCTCCATCCGCATCGACCTGCGCGTGCCCGGGGCACAACAGCAGCTGGAGCAGGTGCTGAAGGCCCATGCCGGCCCCACCCCGGTGCTGCTGGAGGCCACTACCGCCGCAGGCATCGGCCGGCTGACGCTGGGCAGCGGCCGCGGCCTGCAGGTGGACGCCAGCCTGCCCGGCCTGCTGCGCAGCCTGCCCGGGGTCGGCACGGTGCAGGTGCAGCTGGCGCGACCGTGGGCGGCGGCGAACTGACCCCCGCCAACCCCCTACGCCTCGGTACGGCGACCCCGCTGCGATAAACTCCGTCGGATG
Organism: Thermomonas sp.; assembly: GCA_024711415.1. Classification (GTDB taxonomy): domain Bacteria; phylum Pseudomonadota; class Gammaproteobacteria; order Xanthomonadales; family Xanthomonadaceae; genus Thermomonas. The sequence goes on from JANJSW010000186.1 coordinate 3,264, forward strand.
AATCCGAATTACCTCGACTTCGAGCAGCCCATCGCCGACCTGGAAACCAAGATCCAGGAGCTGCGACAGGCCAGCAACGGCCCGGCGCTCAACATCGACAAGGAAGTGCAGGCGCTGCGGGACAAGCTGCGCAAGCGCACCGCCACGATCTTCCGCGACCTCACCCCGTGGCAGGTCTCGCAGCTCTCGCGCCATCCCCAGCGGCCGTACACGCAGGATTACCTGCGGGTGATCTGCGACGAGTTCCAGGAGCTGGCCGGCGACCGCGCGTTTGCCGACGACCAGGCCATCGTCGGCGGCCTGGCCCGCATCGATGGCCGCCCGGTCATGGTGATCGGCCATGAGAAGGGCCGCGACACCAAGGCCAAGGTGCGCCGCAACTTCGGCATGCCCAAGCCCGAGGGTTACCGCAAGGCGTTGCGGCTGATGAAGATGGCGGAGCGCTTCGGCCTGCCGATCCTGACCTTCATCGACACCCCCGGCGCGTGGCCGGGCATCGACGCGGAGGAGCG
>JANJSW010000190.1 GCA_024711415.1 Thermomonas sp.
ACCATCGGCTTCTCGCCGGCGGGGAACACGTCGATGATGCGGTCGATGGTCTTGGCCGCCGACGAGGTGTGCAGGGTGCCGAACACCAGGTGGCCGGTCTCGGCCGCGGTCAGTGCCAGGCGGATGGTTTCCAGGTCGCGCATTTCGCCGACCAGGATGTAGTCCGGGTCCTCGCGCAACGCACTGCGCAGCGCCTCGTTGAAGCCGTGGGTGTCGCGGTGCACCTCGCGCTGGTTGATCAGGCACTTCTGCGAGGTGTGCACGAACTCGATCGGGTCTTCCACCGACAGCACGTGGCCGTACTCGTTCTTGTTGATGTGGTCGATCATCGCCGCCAGCGTGGTCGACTTGCCCGAGCCGGTCGGCCCGGTCACCAGGATCAGGCCCTGCGGCTGCTCGATCAGTTCCTTGAAGATGCGCGGGCAGCCCAGGTCCTCCAGCGTCAGCACTTCAGAGGGAATGGTGCGGAACACCGCGCCGGCGCCGCGGTTCTGGTTGAACGCGTTGACGCGGAAGCGGGCCAGGCTGGGGATCTCGAAGCTGAAGTCGACCTCGAGGAACTCCTCGAAATCGCGGCGCTGCTTGTCCGACATGATGTCGTAGACCAGCGCGTGCACCTGCTTGTGGTCCAGCGCGGGGATGTTGATCCGGCGGACGTCGCCATCGACGCGGATCATCGGCGGAAGCCCCGCGGACAGATGCAGGTCCGAGGCCTTGTTCTTGACCGAGAATGCCAGAAGTTCGGCGATATCCATGCGTTCCCCTTGCGCCTAATCGTTTGAGTGGAATCCACTGCCGCCGGCCGGATGGTTGGCACCGGCCGCACCCCGCAGGCAGTATGAGCGCCACCGACGCCAGCGTACAACCACCGTGCCGCAGCCTTCCCTGCCCGCCACCGTCCCGGCCGCTTCCGCGCTGCGGACGACCCTGTCTTTGATCGATAACGCGAGCCGGCTGCCCGACAGGCCAGCGCCGCGGCTGCTGGCGGTGTCCAAGACCCGCGACGCCGATGCCGTCGCCGCGATGGCGGCGGCCGGGCAGCGCGCCTTCGGCGAGAACTACGTGCAGGAGGCGCTGCCCAAGATCGAGGCGCTGCGCGGGCTGGGGCTGGAATGGCATCTGATCGGCCACCTGCAGTCGAACAAGGCCGACGATGCCGCGCGCGCCTTCGACTGGGTGCAGACGGTGGACCGCGCCAAGCTGGTGGACGCGCTGGCCAGACACCGGCCGGCGGCGCTGCCCCCGCTCAACGTGCTCATCCAGGTCAACATCGACGACGAAGCCGGCAAGCACGGCTGCCGCCCGGAGGAAGTGGAGGCACTGGCCGCGGCCATCGGCGCGCAGCCGACGCTGCGGCTGCGCGGCCTGATGGCGATCCCCGCGCCCGCCCCCGACATGGCGCGCCGGCGCGCCGCCTTCCGCGCGATGTCGGCATTGTTCGACGCCACCGCGGCGCGCCATCCCGGCCTCGACACGCTGTCGATGGGCATGAGCGAGGACTGCGTCGAGGCGATCGAGGAAGGCGCCACCATGGTGCGCGTGGGCAGCGCACTGTTCGGCGCCCGTCCCGGCAAGCAAACCGGCTGACGCCGGCCGCATCGCAACGACACAAGACACACATGGCAACCGGGCGCAGGCCCATGGCAGACAGGAGTCCAGCATGAACAACGGCGATATCGCCTTCATCGGCGGCGGCAACATGGCACGCAGCCTGATCGGCGGGCTGGTGGCGCAGGGCCACGCCGCCAGCGCGATCCGGGTGGCCGAGCCGATGCCCGCACTGCGCGAGGCGCTGCGCGCGGACTTCGGCGTGGCGGTGTTCGAAAGCGGCGCGGAAGCGGTCGCAGGCGCCGATACCTGGGTGCTGGCGACCAAACCGCAGGTGCTGCGCGAAGTCTGCGAAGCGCTGGCCGCGCAGGCGCGAACGGCGCGCCCGCTGGTGGTGTCGATTGCCGCCGGCATCACCACCGTGCAGATCGCGCGCTGGCTGGGCGATGCCGGGCTGGCGGTGGTTCGGACGATGCCGAACACCCCGGCCCTGCTCGGCGCCGGCGCCACCGGGCTGTACGCCAACGCCGCGGTGGACGCGACCAGCCGGCACTTCGCGCAAACCCTGCTGTCCGCCGCCGGCACCACCGTCTGGATCGACGACGAGGCGCGGATGGACGCGGTGACCGCGGTGTCCGGCAGCGGCCCGGCCTATGTGTTCCTGCTGGCCGAGGCGATGGTTGCCGCCGGCGTGGAGGAAGGGCTGCCCGCCGAAGCGGCCCGCGCACTGGCCCTGCAGACCGTGCTGGGCGCGGCGCGCATGCTGACCGAATCCGATGTCGACGCGGCCGAGCTGCGCCGCCGGGTGACTTCGCCCGGCGGCACCACCCAGGCCGCCATCGAAACCTTCGAAGCCAGCGGCTTCCGCGCGCTGGTCGCCGCCGCCATCCACGCTGCCCGCGTCCGCGGCGCAGCGCTGTCCGCCGCCAACGACTGAGGCCGCTCATGCACCAGCCATCCGCCATCCTGCGCCTGCTGCTTCCCGTCGTCGCATTGCTGGCTGCCTGCGGCCGCGGCGAACCGGCCCCGGCTCCCGCCACGCTGGCGACCAGCACCGTCGCCACCGCGACCGTCGGCGGCGCCACCCTGCAGGCATCGTCCGTGGCCATCGCCAACCTCGACCCGGCGATGGCGGCGCGCTACGGCTTCGATCCCGGCCACGACGGCGCGCTGCTGCTGGTCACCCTGCGCGATGCCAACGGCGACGCCCTGCCACCCGCCGACCTGCAGCTGGCCGCCACCGCCAGCATGTTGCCCGACCCGCCGCGGCCGCTGGAGCTGCAGCGGATCGAGGTCGGCAACCTGATCGATTACGTCGGCGTGTTCCCGGCCCGGCCGCCGGCCAGCGTGCGGTTCCACGTCACCGCCAGCCGCGGCGGCGCGCGTGCGGAAATGGACACGACTGCGGAGCTGTATCCGCGCTGAGGCCCGGCGCTGCGCGGGCCGGGAAAGGGCTCAGCCCGTCTGCCGCTTGCCCCACGCCTGCACGATGGCGGCAATCCGCGCCACCCCGTCGGTCAGCGCGGCCGGCCCCGGCTGCAGGATGATCGGCGACTTGATCTCATGCAGCTCGCCGTCGCGCACCGCCGGAATGTCGTTCCAGCCGGGGCGCGCAGCCACCCGCTCGGGGCGGAACTTCTTGCCGCACCACGACCCCAGGATGATGTCCGGCGCGCGCCGCACCACTTCGCCCGCGTCTTCGAGGATGCGGGCCCTGGCCAGCGGTTCGACGGCGCGTTCGGGGAAAATGTCGTCGCCGCCGGCGATGCGCACCAGTTCGGCCACCCAGCGGATGCCGGTGATCGGCGGCTCATCCCATTCCTCGAAATACACCTTCGGCCGGCGCGGCAGCGTCGCGGCCTGCGCCTCGATCGCGTCCAGCCCGCGCCGCAGCTCGTCCGCCCAGGCGCTGGCGCGCGCGCCGGCACCGACCATCGCGCCTAGCCGACGGATGTAGTCGAGGATGCCGTCGACGCTGCGATGGTTGGAAATCCACACCTCCACGCCCGCCTTGACCAGCTCGCGGGCGATGTCGGCTTGGATGTCGGAGAAGCCGACCACGAAGTCCGGCTGCAGCTTGAGGATCTCGCCGATCTTCGCGCTGGTGAAGGCGCTGACCTTGGGCTTCTCGCGGCGCGCCTGCGCTGGCCGCACGGTGAAGCCGCTGATGCCGACGATGCGGTCCTGCTCGCCCAGCGCGTACAGGACTTCGGTGGGCTCTTCGGTGAGGCAGACGATCCGCCGCGGGCCCACCGCGGGGCGGCTCACGGATACAGCATCCGCTTCGACCATTCCCCCTCCGCGCCGCGCTCGTGCAACCAGCGCTCGTGCAGGCGGAAGTTGGCGGCGTACCAGAACTCGACCGCGCGCGGCAGCACCCGGAACCCGGTCCAGCGCGGCGGACGCGGCACTTCGCGGCCTTCGAACTCGGCCTCGAAGCGGGCCAGCCGCGCCTCGAAGGTTTCCCGCGCGTCCAGCGTTTCGGACTGGTGCGAGGCCCACGCGCCCAGCTGGCTGACCCGCGGCCGGCTGGCGAAATAGGCGTCGGCTTCGGCCTCGGTTACCAGCTCGACGTCGCCTTCGATCCGCACCTGCACGCCGTTGCGCACGCGCGGCCAGTGGAGCAGCAGCGCCGCCTGCGGATTGGCCTGCAGCTCGCGGCCCTTGCGGCCGTCGAGGTGGCTGTAGAAGACGAAGCCGTCGGCATCGAACGCCTTGAGCAGGACGACGCGCGCGGATGGCCGGCCGCCTTCGCCGACCGTGGCCACCGTCATCGCGGTGCGGTCGGGCTCGCCGGCAGCGGCGGCCTCGTCGAACAGGGCCTGGAAGGTGGCGAGGATGTCATCGGGTACGGTGCGCATGCGCGCATTGTCGCGCGCATGGGCGCCGCGCGCACGCCTCAATCGACCACGAAGCTGACCCGCAGGTTGACCCGCCATTCCTGCACGTTGCCGCCCTCGTCGGTGACCACCTTGATTTCATTGACCCAGGCGCCCTTGATGTTCTTGACCGATTCGGCGCATTTCTTCAGGCCGTGCTTCACCGCGTCCTCCATGCTGGCGGTGGACGAGGCGTTGAGTTCGATGACCTTGGCGACGGACATGGCGGATCTCCTGCTAGCCGGCGGGTTGCCGGTGCCGCAGCTTCGCCGCGCATGCGTTAATTCCGCGCAGTCATGGGCGCGCCGGTCGGCGCTGTTAGCATGCTGCGATGCAAAACCGCGAACACCTCGTCCTGGTCGGCCCGATGGGCGCCGGCAAGAGCACGCTGGGCCGCGCGCTGGCCGCGCGGCTGCAGCGGCCGTTCGTGGACGTGGACGCACGCATCGAGGCCGAGGCCGGCTGCAGCATCGCCGCGCTGTTCGAGGCGGAAGGCGAGGCCGGCTTCCGCGCCCGCGAGGCGCGCGTGTTGTCGGCGGTGCTGGGCGAGCCGGCCGCCGTCATCGCCACCGGCGGCGGTGCGGTGCTGGCGCCGGCCAACCGCGCGGCGATGCGCGCTGCCGGCATCGTGGTCTACCTGCACGTCGATGCCGCCACCCAGCTGGCGCGCCTGCGGGACGATGCCACCCGCCCGCTGCTGCAGGCAGCGGATCGCGCGCAGCGGCTGGCGCAGCTGCAGGCGCAGCGCGAGCCGCTGTACCGCGCCGCGGCGCACCTGCTGTTCGACGCCGCAAGCCTTGCGCCGGAAGCCGCCGCCGCGGCGCTGGCCGGGCAACTCGACACATTCGGAGCCACCACCGGCATGAGCACGCCCCTGCAGACGCTGACCGTCGCTGCCGCCGCACCGTACCCCATCCACATCGGCGCCGGCCTGCTGGAAGACGGCACGCTGCTGGCGCAGCCGCTGCGTGGCCGGCATGCGCTGCTGGTCAGCGACGCCAACGTCGCGCCGCTGTACGCCGACCGGGTGGAGGCCGCGCTGCGCGCCGCGCGGCCGGACCTGCACATCGCCCGCCACGTCATCGCCGCCGGCGAGGCGGAAAAGACGCTGGCGAATTTCGCCGGCGTCATCGATGCACTGGCGGCGCTCGGCGCCACCCGCGATGCCTGCGTGTACGCACTCGGCGGTGGCGTGGTCGGCGACCTGGCCGGCTTCGTCGCGGCTTGCTGGATGCGCGGGATCGACATCGTGCAGCTGCCCACCACCCTGCTGTCGATGGTGGATTCCTCGGTCGGCGGCAAGACCGCGGTGGACATCCCGCAGGGCAAGAACCTGGTCGGCGCCTTCCATGTCCCGCGTGCGGTGATCGCCGATACCGCGACCCTGCGCACGCTGCCGGCGCGCGAACTGCGCGCCGGCCTGGCCGAAGTCATCAAGTACGGCGCCATCGTCGACGCCGGGTTCCTGCGCTGGCTGGACGCGCACCACGCCGGCCTGCTGGCCGGCGACGACGCCGCGCTGGCCGAAGCCATCGCCCGCAGCTGCGCGCACAAGGCGGCGATCACCGCGCGCGACCCGCTGGAACACGGCGAGCGCGCGCTGCTCAACTTCGGCCACACCTTCGGCCATGCCATCGAGGCCGAACAGGGCTATGCCGAGGGCCTCAACCACGGCGAGGCCGTAGCCGTGGGCATGCTGCTGGCCGCGCGCCTGTCGGCCGCGCTGGGTCTGGCGTCGTGGAGCGATGCGGAAGCGCTGCGCGCGTTGCTGCAGCGCTTCGGATTGCCGGTGGACGTGCCCACCGGGCTGGCGCCGGAAGCACTGCTGGCGCGGATGCGGCTGGACAAGAAAGTCCAGGCCAGCGGGCTGCGTTTCATCCTGTGGGACGGCCCGGGCGCCGCGCGGATCGTCGCCGACGTGGACGAGGCCGCGGTACTGGGGGTGCTGCGCGACGCCGGCTGACGGCCGCGGCTCACTGCCCCGGCGGCGGCTCCCACAGCTCGATCTTGTTGCCGTCCGGATCGATCACCCAGCCGAACCGGCCGTGTTCGGAATCCTCGCGCTTGTCGAGCACGTCGCAGCCTTCCTCGCGCAGCGCGGCCAGCAGGGTGTCGAGGTCCGCCACCCGGAAATTGACCATGAACGGCGCGGTGCCGGGCGCCATGTAGTCGGTGTCCGCGGCGAACGGGCTCCACAGCGTCATCCCCGGCGCGCTGTCCGGGCCGCCCCACTGGAACACCACGCCGCCCCAGTCGGTGACGTCCAGGCCCAGGTGCTCCCGGTACCAGGCGCCAAGGCGCTTGGGGTCGGGGGACTTGAAGAAAATGCCGCCAATGCCGGTCACGCGCTGCATGTCATCTCCCTGGTTGGTTCTGCTGGGTCCATCTCGCCGACGCGCGGGCGCCGGTCCCGCACCTTACAATGCCGCCCCATGCGCCTGCTGCTGCAACAACGTCCCGATGGCCGCGAAGCCCCGCGCTTCGTCCAGCTCCAGCTCCAGCCCGACCTGCTGGGCGGCTGGGAGCTGCTGCGCGAGACCGGCCAGACCGGTGGCCGCAGCACCCTGCGCAGGACCCTGTACAGCGACCAGCCCAGCGCCCTTGCGGCACTGGAGAAGGAACGCGACGCGCAGCTGAAGAAAGGCTTCCAGCTGGTGTTCGCGCAGGGCGCGGACGCGCCGAGATGACCGCCGCCGTGGCCGGCCAGCGCCGGCCCGCATGACCGTTCCCGCCGCCGCACCGCGCACCGGCAAGCACATCCCCATGGAGTAACGCCCTTGTCCACGCCCCTCAAGAATGATCCTGCTTTCAACAGCAGATTTCTGCGCGCGCTGCGCCGCGAACCGGTGGACTGCACCCCCGTCTGGCTGATGCGCCAGGCCGGCCGCTACCTGCCGGAGTACCGCGCCACCCGCAAGGCCGCCGGCAGCTTCCTGGGCATGGCCAAGAATCCCGAGATCGCCTGCGAGGTCACCCTGCAGCCGCTGCGCCGGTTCCCGCTGGACGCGGCGATCCTGTTCTCCGACATCCTCACCGTGCCCGACGCGATGGGCCTGGGCCTGTATTTCGTCGAAGGCGAAGGCCCGAAGTTCGAGCGCCCGCTGCGCAGCGTGACCGATATCGATGCGCTGGCCGTGCCCGACATGGGCAGCAGCCTGCGCTACGTGATGGACGCGGTCAGCCTGATCCGCCGCGAGCTGGACGGCGCGGTGCCGCTGATCGGTTTCTCCGGCAGCCCGTGGACGCTGGCCTGCTACATGGTGGAAGGCGGCGGCAGCAAGGACTGGGGCAAGGTCAAGGCGCTGGCGCTGAACGAACCGGCCGCCATGCACAAGCTGCTGGGCACGATCACCGACGCGGTGATCGCCTACCTCACCGCACAGCACGCGGCGGGCGCGCAGGCGCTGCAGGTGTTCGACACCTGGGGCGGCACGCTGGGCCCGGCGATGTACCGCGAGTTCTCGTTGCCCTACCTCACCCGGATTGCGACTGCGCTGAAGGCGCTCGGGGTGCCGGTGATCCTGTTCGGCAAGGGCAACGCCCCGCACCTTGACGCACTGTTCACTAGTGGCGCGGACGCCATCGGCGTGGACTGGACGGTGACGCTGGAGGACGCCGCACGCCGCAACGGCGGCCGGGTGGCGCTGCAGGGCAACATGGACCCGGCGATGCTGTACGGCAGTCCCGATGCGGTGCGCGCGCAGGCACGCGCGGTGCTGGACAGCTACCGCGACGGCAACGGCGGCAGCCGCGAAGGCCACGTGTTCAACCTCGGCCACGGCATGTCGCCGGACATGAACCCCGACCATGTGGCCGCGCTGGTGGACGAAGTGCACGCCTACAGCGCGCGCTGATTACTGCAGGCAACGGTTAACACCCGGCAACGCAAACGCAAGCTGCGACAAGCACCCGGTGCGGCCGGGGCAGCGCAACCAAGCGAGTATCGGGGAGCGACTTGCGCTGCCCCGGTCGCGCCGGGTGCGCTGCCACAACGAAGCCAACCTCGAACCCGCTAAACCGCTATACCGCTTCCACCAGCATCGCCTCCAGCGCCTGCGCCAGCATCTCCCCGCTCACCGGCTTGCGCAGGAAGCCATCGAAGCCGGCCGCGCGCGCCTGCGTTTCCGCATCGCCGTCGGAGCGCGCCGTCACCGCCAGCAGCGGCGCCGCGAACCCGCGCCCGCGCAACGCACTGGCCAACGCCAGGCCGTCCATGCCGGGCAGGTCCAGGTCCAGCAATGCCGCGTCGAAGCGGCGCGTGGCGGCCTCCGTGAGCGCCCCCAGCCCATGGCCGACGTGGGTCACCGCATGGCCCTGCGCGCGCAGCAGCCCGGCAATGGCCTGCGCCACGATCGGGTCATCCTCCACCAGCAACAGCTGCAGCGCCGCAGCGCTGCCCGCGGCCGGGGTTACCGACGCTGCGACATCCGGCGCGCCTGCCGCAAGCGGCAGCGGCAGCTCCACCACGAAGCGCGTGCCTTCGCCCGGCGCGCTTTCCACCGCGATGCGGCCGCCCATCGCTGCCGCGAGTTCCTGCGAGATCGCCAGCCCCAGCCCGCTGCCGCCATAGCGCGCCGCAGTGCGCGCGCCGTCAGCCTGCTCGAAGCGGCGGAACAGCCGCTCGCGCTGCTCGGGGTTGAGCCCCGGGCCGCTGTCGGCGACCACGAAGCGCACGCCCTGCGGTTGCAGCGCAGCCACCTCCAGCGATACGTGCCCGGCTTCGGTGAACTTGACTGCGTTGCCGATCAGGTTGAGCAGGATCTGCTGCACGCGGGTGCGGTCGCCCTGCAGCGCGCGCGGCGCGTCGGCATCGACGTGCTCGGCGAACACCAGCCCCTTGCGCTCGGCCAGCGGCGCCATCAGCCCGGCCACCTCGCCAAGCAGCGGCTCCAGCGCGAACGGCGCGTCCACAAGTTCCAGCCTGCCGGCCTCGATGCGCGCCATGTCCAGCGCGTCGTTGACCAGCCGCAGCAGGTGCTCGCCGGCGCGGCGGATGGCTTCGACGTGGCCGCGCTGCTGCGTGTCCAGCGGCGTGCCCTGCAGCAGCTCGGCCATGCCCAGCACGCCGGTCATCGGCGTGCGCACCTCGTGGCCGAGGGTGGCGAGGAAGCGCGACTTCGCCTGCGACGCCTGTTCGGCCAGCGTGCGCTTGTGCTCGGCCAGCTGCCACGCATGGCGGCGCTTCAGGCGCTGGCGATACGCCAGCGCCAGCCCGGCCAACAGCGACAACGCCAACAGCGTCCACGCCGCCAGCGCCCAGCCGCTGCGCCACCACGGCGGCGGCACGTCGAAGGCCAGCTGCTGCTCGGCGGCGGCATTGCCGGCGGCATCCTGGCCGCGGATGCGCAGTACGTAGCGGCCGGGCGCCAGACCGGTGAACACGCGCTCGCCGCTGTTGCCCAACTCGACCCAGCCGCGGTCGAAGCCGTCCAGCCGCGACCAGTAGCGATTGGCGGCCGGATCGTCGTACGCCAACAGGCGCGCGCGGATGCGGAACTCGCGGTCCTCGCTGCCCAGCGACATGCCGGGCCGCGGCGGCAGCGCATGCCACTCCCCATCGCGGCGCACCGCGATGCCGTCGAAGCGAAGCACCGGCCGCATCGGCGCGGCATCGGCGGCGCCGGTATCGACCAGCCGCAGCCCGCCGTCGGCGGTAGCCGCGACCAGCACGCCGTCGTCGCGCAGCAGCGCCGCGCGGTCCAGGTATTCCTCGCTGCCACCGGCATCGCGGGTGCCGATGCGGCGCAGGTTGCGGCGCGCCGGCTCCCAACGGTACAGGCCGCGCGAGGTGGTGATCCAGACCCGCCCGCGCGCATCCACCAGCAGCGCCGCCGCGGCCACCGCCGGCATGCCGGAACGCGCGTCGACACGCTCCACCCGCGTCCATCCGGCGGCGCCGCGCCGGTAGCGCTCCAGCCCGCTCAGGCGCTGCACCCACAGGGTGTCGGGGCCAGCGAAGGCAAGCGCGAAAGCACGTTCGGCGCCCAGCGCAGGCTGCGGCTGGAACCGCCTGCCGGCGGCATCGAAGCGCAGCAGGCCGGCGCTGGTGGCGAGCCAAGGCTCGCCGGCGGGGGCCAGCGCCATGTCTTCGATGTCGGCATCACCCAGCCCACTGGCAGCGCCGGCAGGCATGTCGCGCAGGATCGCGCCGGTGGCCGCATCGCGCTGCTGCACGCCGGCACCGGGCGCGGCCAGCCACAGGCTGCCGTCGCCGACCGGCAACAGCCGGGTGACCAGGCTGGACGGCGCCGGTGCCTGCGCATCGCTCGCCGTCCATTCGTCGATGGCGCCGTCTGCGCCGATCCGGATCAACCCGCCGCGGTGCGACACCCACAGCCGCTGCGCCGCATCCTCGGCGATCGCCGCCGGCTTGAGGTTGCGCAGCCGCGCCAGCGCATCCTCATCCAGCGCCGCAACAGTGCCGTCCGCGTCCATGCGCTCGATCACCCCGCCCAGCCCGGCCAGCCAGACGCCGCCGTCGCCGGCCTTGCCCAGCGCGCGGTACATCCCGCCCTGCAGGCCGTCCGCGGCGCCATGGAATTCCGCCAGCTGGCGCCAGTCCGAGCGCAGGTAGCCCAGCCCCAGGCCCGCCAGCGGCACCCACAGCGCGCCATCGCGCTCGATCGACAGCGTGCTGATCGCGCGCGGGATGTCGGGCCCGCCCAGCGGCACCGGCACCGGCGGCGCATCGCCGCGCTGGTGCCACAAACCGCGCTGGCTGCCGATCCAGTGGTCCCCGCGCGGATCGGTGGCCAGCGCCACCATCGCGTTGGGACGATGGAACATCGGCGACCACGGCGGTTGCACCCAGCCATCGCGCACATGCCGCCAGATGCCGGCCGAGGTGCCCACCCACAGCCCGTCTCGCTGCACGGCCAGCGTGTACACCATCGGCTCGCCTTCGGCTCCGGGCAACGCCACCCGCTCGAACACACCATCACCGCGACGGCGGGCGAGGCCGGCGGTCGTGCCCACCCACAGCACGCCGTCGGCATCGGTGGCCAGCGCCAGGATGGTGTCCGAGGGCAGGCCATCGCGATCCGCGGAGAAATGCCGCATCGCGCCGTTGGCCTCGATCCGGGTCAGGCCGCCGTCGTAGGTGCCCAGCCAAGCCGCGTCGCCCTGCCGCGCCAGCGCCCACACGTCATCGCTGGCCAGCGACGGGTGGGTGGCCTTGCGATAGTGGGTGAACCGCTGTCGGCTGGCGTCGAGCACGCTGACGCCCTCGCCTTCCACCGCCACCCAGACCCGGTCCGCCGCGTCCACCAGCAGCGCCTGCACGTGATTGCCCGGCAGGCCGCCGTCGGCCCCGGGCGCATGGCGCCAGACCCGCATGTCCACGCCATCGAAGCGGGCCAGTCCATCCACCGTGCCGATCCACAAATAGCCGTCGGCATCGCGCGCCAGCGCCTTGATCTCCGAGGAGGGCAGGCCCTGCGCCGGGCCCGCCACGCGGAAACGCGGGCGCTCGGGCACCCCCGCCAGCGCGCAGGCGCAGGCCAGCCACAGCAGTAGCAGCACGAACCGGAATCGATGCGTCATGTCCCCTCCCCGGCACCGATGCTGGCAACGCTACGTTGCACTTGCAAGCACGCCGGCACGACCGACCGCCGCCTAGAATCCCCGCACCATCCGACACCGTGGCGAGAACCCGATGCCCAAGACGTCCCCGCGCAGCGATTGGCCCGCCCTGAGCAAGGCGTTGCACTGGCTGATCGCCGCGCTAATCCTGGTGATGGCCTGGCTGGGCCTGACCATGGGCGACTTGCCCAACGGCCCGAACAAGATCGCCACCTATGCGCTGCACAAGTCGATCGGCCTGAGCATCCTCGCGCTGGTGGCGCTGCGGCTG
>JANJSW010000210.1 GCA_024711415.1 Thermomonas sp.
CTGGGGTGTGTCCCGACAAAGCGAATCACGTGGAGCGACTCGGGACACACCCCAGCCCCCGCAACGGCGCGGCCCTGAAACAGGTTTGGCCATGACCCGACGCATCGCCCTCTGCGCCGGCGAAACCTCCGGCGACCAGCTCGGCGCCGGACTGATCGAAGCGCTGCGCGAACGCTTCCCCGATGCGCAGTTCGCGGGGACCGGCGGCGATGCGATGCGCGCGGCGGGCATGGACACATGGTTCGATGCCAATGAGTTGGCGGTGATGGGACTGGCGGAAGTGCTGGCGCACCTGCCGCGCCTGCTCAGGCTGCGCAAGGCCTTCCGCCAGCGCGTGCTGGAGTGGAGACCCGACGTGTTCATCGGCATCGACGCACCGGACTTCAACCTCGGCGTGGAGCGCTGGCTGAAGCAGCGCGGCGTGCGCACCGTGCACGATGTCAGTCCGTCGGTCTGGGCCTGGCGCGAGAACCGCGCGCGCAAGATCGGCGAAAGCGCCGACCGCGTGCTCTGCCTGTTCCCGATGGAGCCGCCGATCTACGCCCGGCACGGCGTGGATGCCGCCTTCATCGGTCATCCACTGGCCGATGCCATTGCGTTGCAGCCTGATCGCTCCGGCGCACGCGCCGCGCTGGGCGAATCCGGCGATGCACCGATCCTGGCGCTGCTGCCCGGCAGCCGGCTGGGCGAGATCCGGCGCATGCTGCCCGATTTCGCCGAAGCCGCGCGCCGGCTTGCTGCGGAGGTCCCCGGCCTGCGCGTGCTGGTGCCGGCGGCAAACCCGCAGTGCCGTGCCGCCATCGACGCCATCCTCGGCGATGCACCGATGTTCCGCGTCCTCGACGGACAGGCGCAGCGGATCATGATCGCCAGCGACGCGGTGCTGCTGGCGTCCGGCACCGCCGCGCTGGAGGCGATGCTGTGCAAGCGACCGATGGTGGTGGGCCACCGCATCGCGCCGCTGACCTACCGCATTGTGCGGCTGTTCGGCATGCTCAAGTCCGCGCACGTCAGCCTGCCCAACGTGCTGGCCGGCGAAGCGCTGATTCCCGAGCTGCTGCAGGACGCCTGCACGCCCGCCAACCTGCACGCCGCGCTGCTGCGCTGGTTCCGCGACGACGCAGCGGTGGCCGCCCTGCAGCCGCGCTTTCTCGCCATCCACCAAACGCTGCGCCGCGATGCGTCGGCAAGTGCCGCCGACGCGGTGGCGCAGCTCCTGCGGCAGCCATGAACCTGCGCGTCGCCGGCGTCGACGAGGCCGGGCGCGGCCCGCTGGCCGGGCCGGTGGTGGTGGCGGCTGTCATCCTGGATCCAGCGCGGCCGATTGCCGGACTGGACGATTCGAAGAAGCTTTCCGAACGCAAGCGCGACGCGCTGTATCCGCTGATCGTCGAATACGCGCTGGCGTGGCACATCGAACACGTCGAAGCCGACGAAATCGACCGTCTCAACATCCTGCAGGCCACCCTTGCCGGCATGCGGCGCTCGCTGCAAGGCCTCGCGGTCGCGCCCACGCACGCGCTGGTCGACGGCAACCGCCTGCCCGACGGCCTGCCCTGCCCGGCCACCGCGATCATCGGCGGGGACGCCAGCGAGCCGGCGATTTCAGCCGCATCGATCCTCGCCAAGGTCGCCCGCGACGCGCGCATGCGCGAGCTGCACGCGCACTACCCGCAATACGGCTTCGACCGCCACAAGGGCTACCCCAGCCCGCTGCATCTGGCCGCACTGCAGGCACACGGCCCCTGCCCGCAGCATCGGCGCAGCTATGCACCGGTCCAGCGCGCACTACGTGAACAATTCAGGGAAGAACCGGTCCACCCCACTTCCGGCACGTGAAACGCACTCGCGTGTGGCGTAGATTCGGCCTGCATTGACAGATGCGGCCGCGTGTACGGATCGGCCGACGCTTGCACGCTGCCTTCCCCCGCACGTCGGCATCGCGAGGTACGTCATGCTCATGCGTACTGCCAAACATTCGCCCACCGCGTTGCCATGGCCGCAACGTCCAGGCACGAGCCTGCGCCGCCATGCCGGCAGCCACCTGCTCGACCCCGAAGCGGTGGCGCAGTTCGACCGATACCTGCACCGGATCAACCCGCAGGCACCGCAGGTCGATGCCGACCGCGTCGCCACGCTGGCGCGCTGGCTGCAGGATCTGCCCGAAGCCCAGGCCCGGAGTCTCCTTGATGAGCGCCTGTCGCGCTTCGAGCTGTTGCGCGCCATGCGCGATGATCCCGACTGGAACGCCGGCGACGGCAGCCGCCGCCGCATCGATGCGCTGCTGGCCTACTTCGACCACGGCGGCGCAGAGCAGCTGATCCCCTCCGGCATCCCGCTGCTTGGCCTGCTGGATGATGTGCTGTTGCTCGAACTGGCGTGGCCGGCCCTGCAGATCGAAGCCGAGGACTACCGCGACTTCTGCGGGTTCCGCAGCGACGAACGGCCGCAGGGCAGCGGCATCGAGCAACGCGAGGCATGGGTGCGTGCGCGCCTGGAAGCACTGGCGCTGCACCGCCACCACGCCCGCGTCAACGCCAGCCACTACGCCGACAGCGGCAGACCCAGCCAGCCCTTCAGGATCGGTTGACGGACTTCGGCAGCGTGGACGTCCGGGCTAGCGGCAGTGTCAAGTCCTTGTCCGAATGAGTGCCGCGGCCTAACCTGCGGGCTTCGCCTGCGGTACGCCGATGCCCGCCCGTTTCGTCCACCTGCACCTGCACACCGAGTTCTCGCTCGCGGATTCCACCATCCGCGTACCCGAGAAGCCGGACTATGCGCGGCCGGAAAAAGCCGGCGACCGGCCCAACCTGCTCAGCCGCGCGGTGGAGCTGCAGCTGCCGGCGCTGGCGGTCACCGACCGCAACAACCTGTTCGCGCTGGTCAAGTTCTACAAGGCGGCGGAAAGCGTGGGCATCAAGCCCATCGCCGGCGCCGACGTACTGGTGGCCGACGGCGGCGATGCGCCTTCGCAACTCACGCTGCTGTGCCGTGACCAGGATGGGTATCTGAGCCTGTCGCGCCTGCTCAGCCGCGCCTGGCTGGAGGGCCAGCGCGGCGACTGCGTGGCGATCGAGCCGGAATGGCTGCGCGACGACCATGCCGGCCTGTTCGCGATTGCCGGCCGCGCCAGCCTGGCGGGGCGACTGGTGCAGGCCAATCGGCACGACGTGGCCGAGGCCCAGCTGGCGGAATGGCGCCGGGTGTTCGGGGACGACCTGC